>NZ_JACJPL010000016.1 GCF_014696065.1 Leptolyngbya sp. FACHB-261
GAGTAGGTCAGCAGTTTTGATAGAAATCCTGGCAGCACGGTGGGCTTTCGACCCAATGCTTTCAAAGTTCCTTGAGCCACTTCTCCTGCGCTCAAGACCTTGCCCATCTTCATGCCCGCGCGATCGCCGAAACCACTGTTAGTGGGACCTGGTGCAGAGGCAATCACATCAACACCCTTGGGTGCAAGTTCTACATACAGGGCTTCCGCTAAGGTCTGCACATACGCTTTGGTCGCTGCATAGTTGGCAGCAAATGGCATCCCTTGAAACCCCACGAGCGAACTCATCAACACGATGCCGCCCCTCTGCTGCTGGGCGAATCGCTGCGAGAAGTGCCAAGTTAGCCCCAAGAGCGCTCGACAATTAACATTCAGCATCTCCACCTCTTGTTCCAATCGGGAATTGAGAAACGCTCCTGATGTCCCAAACCCTGCCGCCGCCACCAGTAACCCCACATCCAAATCGTCGGTCTGCGCCACAAGGGTGCCCACGTTCATCTCCACGGCCAAATCCCTGACTACCAAGCGCACCTCAGTCCCATAGCGATTGCGTAGATCCTTCGCCATCTGCTCTAGAACGGCTTGGCTCCGCGCCACCAAGACGAGATTTAACCCTGCCTCAGCCAACCTCACAGCCATCTCACGCCCGATGCCAGATGATGCACCTGTGACGACAGCCCAAGACCCATATCGGGTTTTCAACCGATTTTGCAAACTTTCCATATATATACTCTGGTCATTTTATTCAAAAAATTGAATACAACGACCAAGGTACACTTAGATCATGAACCCGTCAAGAATTATTCAGTCCTGAATCGCTGAACCCCTACTGTTATGGCTCTCAAGCACACAATCCTGGCTTTTTTATCGCGTCAACCTCTGAGTGGCTATGAAGTAGCCAAAGAATTTACCGAAGGATTTGGAGGTTGTTTTTGGAAAGCGAGCCAACAGCAGGTGTACGCTGAACTTGCAAAGCTAGAGCAACAAGGTTGCGTCACCTACGAGGCAATTCCCCAAGCTGGACGTTTGGATAAGAAAATCTATTCCATCACTCCCGAAGGACACCAATTACTGATCGACTGGTTAACCCAACCGACAGAACCCACTGTCATCCGTGAGGATTTAGGTGTGATGGGATTAGCAGGACATCTCGTTCCAAATCAGGTGGTTTATCACGAAATCAAGCGCCGTCAAAAACTCCACAGGGAAATGGCACAACACCTAAAAAAAATGGATGAACATTTTGCCAAACATCTAGATTCGCTCGAACTCAAAGATCTCTATATGCACTTGATCATGCGTCGGGCGATTCGCTATCAAGAAGACTGGGTGGCATGGTGTGATGAATCACTTGCGGCAATCGATCGGATCGTAAATCGTTAGAGGCTTAGAAAGCAAAACAAAAGGGCGATCGCTTCATTGGAGATCTCGAAAGGCGTTCCTAAAAAAGACTCTCAGGGAATCTGGCTCTGAGGACTGACAGATAAGCTCTCAGCTACCGTCTCCGATCCAAATATGAGGTAGCCTAACGACCAAGCTCACCGGGCGCAGATAACCTTTTCAACTCAACCGACTAACTTGTGACGTTCCGGTGCAGCGACTTGTTAGGTTACACTTCTACTCGATAGATTATTTAAGATTCTGCTCATTGCATCGTTGATGATGTCGAAATTATCGTCTCTTAGCAACATTTCCTCTGGCTTCTGAGTATGTTTGCCTTCTACTAACTCATCCGCACAGTTTTTAATGATTTGCCGTACGCTGTTCTTATTTAATTCAAGGTGAAACTGCAAACCTAATATCTTCTCGTTGTAGACAAACGCCTGGTTCTGGTAACCCTCACTGTAGGCTAGACGAGTTGCGCCTTCTGGGAGGTCAAACGTATCGCCATGCTAATGAAAAACTGTAAGCTTTTGCGGTAGCGAGTCAAAGACAACAAAATTCTCAGCTTCATCAGTCATCTCGATGGGAAACCAACCAATCTCTTTGTGCTGTCCTTGATAAACTTTCGCACCTAAAACATTGGCGATTAACTGCGACCCAAGATAAATGCCAACGACTGTTTTATCTTGCTTAATTGCCTGTTCAATAAACCGTTTCTCCTCGGCCAGCCAAGGGTATTTGTCATCCTCATAAACGTTCATCGGTCCACCCATCACAATTAGCCAATCAATATCCTTGGCTGAAGGCAAAGACTCGTTGCTATAAAATCTAGTGGCTGACAACGAGTGATTTTGATTGCCCACGATTCGATGCTGGCAAGTCCTTCAAAAGAAACGTGCTGTAAATAATGAATCTTCACCGTATCACTCCTTCGCAAATTTTTATCTTAGCGCTCCCCTAACGCCCGCACCAACTTAATCTTGAACCCTTACAAGTAGCCTCAAACTACTGCCCTCATCAGCTACTCAAGCAGCCTAACGCTCCGTTGAGCGGCTGCCAGTAATGCCTGTATCTACACAAAGCCTTGCATCAATCCGCTCTGACCAGATTGTTATGCCGCACAACATACTTCTTTTCAGGCTTATTCAATGCTGTCAACATCTTGGAACATCCTTACTTTGTCGGCGAGCAATGTTTTTTTTAAAACACTTCCATAGAAAGAGTGGAAAGTTTCTGGTCTAACTAGGAAGAGGATTTCATCGTATGAACTTAACTTGTCATTGAAATCCTGAATGACCATCTTTTCTTCTTGCGATGTAACCGTATCAGGATGTTTTTCGTACCAGACATGATGCTCGTCTGCTAAGTAGACTCCGTAGAGATCTGACAGAATACCCCAATTCACGCCCTTTTCTTTGCATCTCTCCATAAATTGCTGAATGCCAGGATTTGTGTACAACTTATCCGGTGTAACTGCAATGTCAGTTCCTTTAAGATTAGGTTCCTTTTCTTTTGAGCAGTGGGTTAGGTAAACGCGCATAGCTTTAATCATCCTCAAAGACTAAGTGACTTTGAATTCAACAAACTGCCTGCCAAACTGTCGCTTTCATGATCTACCTCAAAATCCTCACCTTGAATCTGTACAGCCAAATCTTAACACTGCCCCCTTAACCGATCGCGGCATAACGGCGAAGGTCAGGCGGCAGATCACCTCTGCATCACCACCGGCCAATTGTAGACCGTCCGCTGCACCGCGTTGTTATACAGCGTTTGATTGTACGATCCCTTCAACGCGAAATACAGACGGCGGCATCGGGAAGCAGATTGTATCTCGATTCCTTAACGAACTTTCTAGCAATTCGTCTGCTACGACACTACGCGCTTCAACCGGTAAAGAAATCAAAGCCTGAGCTAGGGCTAGGTGAGTTGAAGTTAAATCAAGTAATAGACTATATCAACGCACATCTTGAACAAGAGATTCAGTTAGCTGATTTGGCTCAAGTAACAGATTTCAACCCACGCTACTTTGCAAGTCTCTTCAAGCGATCGATGAGAATTTCTCCCTGGTAGTAATCATGCAGCAACGAGTTGAACGATCCAAGAAGCTGTTAGAACAGCACGATCATTCAATCTTAGAGGTTGCTCTTCAGTGTGGTTTCAACAGCCAAAGTCACTTCTCCTATCAGTTTCACAGACTGACAGGGGTGCAGCCCAACGCGTATCGAAATCGTTGATTTGGAGCGATCGCTCTACTACCAAATATAAAACATCGCTAATACTGGCACTACCTTAGCCCTGAATACTGGCAGATGGGCTCTCGACTGCGCCTCTACCAAGGACTTAGGTGACATAACGTTCTCGGTCAGTGGTTGCCATAGAACTTAAACTCAGCACTAGCGGTGTTCTTCAGTCCACTGCACTTGGTTGGTTATGCGACTAGCAACAATGACACATTAGGAATAGAAAGCAATGCAAACTATAATGTAACCTTCAGTTTTAACAAAGATTGCTGTGTTACTTGCTCACCATTCGACAGTATTGCTGATCAACCGGGCAACGATCGCTTGGGCACACTTCCTCTTCACACAAGCGACAAATTGCAAATGCCCGCAACTCACTTGTTGTCATTGCAGTCAGCATTTTCTCCAAAAGGTGAGTTAATTGCTCACACTCATCAGGTGTTAGAGAGTTCACTGCAAACTTCAGTTGCTGTCGCCGCTCGGTTAGAGTTGCCTGTCGGCGCTCGTAACCCAGATCAGTTAGAAACAACGCCAGCGTTCTCCCATCTGAACCGGATCTGCGCTCAACCAAACCTTGTGCCTCTAAGCGATCAATCAGACGAACCGTTCCAGGATGAGAAAGATTCAAAATTTGACGCAGTGTATTGATAGAAAGCCCAGGTTCCGCGCCCAGTGTGACAAGAGCCGCAGGAGTTTCACCGCCATGTCCCATACTCGCCTCAACAACAGCCTCTAACCCATCGACCACACTTAAAGCCAGTGCACCTAGGAGATTCAGAGTTCGTTCTTCAGTCATAACAATAAAATCACTCAGCCTTGCTTAGGTTGATTACCGTTGACGGATGTTCATGGACGATGAGCCATTGATTGTTTCGCTTCTCCCAGACATCCGTATGTCTAGCATTCACCTCAAATTCACTGCCATCCTCGAAGGCGTATGCCATCCGGGATGTGAAGACAGTGACAGCAACTTGACCTTCCGCCAAGAACTTAACCTGCAAGTCCTGATTTGGAGACACGCTCAGTCGTGACAGTCCTGGGTAAATGGATCGCATTTCTGCAAACCCAGCAAAGCCCTCAAGTGGGGGCAGAGAATCGTAAATCACAACGTCTGAGTCCATTGCATAGAACATTGCAAGACGATCAAAGTCAGGATGACCACTATCAGTCGTCCACGCCTTGCAATACTCGTGAATCCGGTTTTGCCACTCGCTACTCATACGTCCTCCTTAAAGGTCGTTGAAGATTACTCAGCGACGGAAATATATATGCATCATACATATTTAATGGGTAAATGCAAAGAGCAAATTTTGAGCAAGCCCTAGCTCAGCTCACCCAAGCACGATTTTGCCTTTGCTAGTAGGCTACAACCCATGCTTTTATCGCCCAGAACAAAGCTGCATAACAACTTATTCTACAGAGTCTAACTGTAGATTTCCGGGGTTCAGCCCTCTATTATTTATCTGTAGATTTGTAGACCTGAAAGACGTTTTGACTATGGATCATCCCGACCATCATCCAGCACAAGGTTTGCAAGTGGCGGACATCTTGCCAGGACATTTTGGATTGACTCACAAATTGATGCAGCGCATCATAAAGACGGGAAGTGGTTGGCATTGTTCGGCTCTTGTGTGGTTACTTGTTAGCCTAAACCAGCCTCCGCTTCCCACCCTGCTTTCGGTTCAGCCTTTATTACTTTTGTCAGTCAAGCAGGTCTGGAACCTCATCGAAATTTATGTCGTCTCTAACCTTGAGTCACTTGATTAAACGGTAGCAGGAGCGCTAATCAATGGAATCAGCAATGACATCAAGAGCGCGTATTCGGTTCTTGATTGCGGTTGGGGTCAGCATTTCGAGTATTGCAGGTGTCGGAGCAGTTGCAGCTTTTGCGAGTGCTGGTTCGCATGTTGTTCGAGGAAATCTGACAGCGGCCACAGCAGAAGCGCGATCGATCGCCTGTAACCAAATCGACGTGAAATCGGAATTACGACTCGCTTCTTTCACGCTGAAAACTTTAGGTTCAACAACCGCCGAAGGTCAAACGCTGGGTGAAGGCTGCTCCTACACGCTCACGTTCGACGATTTACTTTTGTTCTCAGTGCCCCAATCCAGGCAATTGTTCGATAATCGCCTTTTAATCAAAGCGCCCCTAGTTGAAGGAACTTTTGCCTCGCTCTACAGCCCATATACAGCACCGATCGACCTGGAGTTGCCAGGGAGCCTTAGTGGAGTAGAGCCAAAGTCGAACTGAATGAATCAAATAAGGTTAGCAACGATCGCCAGCCTCAGATCATTCGTTTTCGGGCCGATGACATTCAGGCGATTGAGCAGCACGAGCAGGAGCAGTGGCGATCAATCTGACTGCGCCATCTTCAGCCACAACCCAGCCTTGCGCTTCCATGATCGGCGCGGCTTCTGCCACAGCAGCTTGATTGGACGGATCGATCGCAACTGTTGTTTGCTCATTTAAGGTGAACCAATCAGGGCAACGCCTTTAAGTAAGCATAGCTAACGCTGAAGGATTAAAGTTTACAGCTTTCTACCGAAGTGCGACCTCGCCGCCGTTCGCTTGAATTGCAGCGAGAAGCGCGGGTCTTCCAGCGCCCGCAAGCCACTCGTCCATTGTGAGCAGTTCAGGGAAGTCTGCTCGAAGCGAAGCGATGTCTGCATTGCCCGCTAGCCGCCCTTGATCGACCAGCTTAGCGAGTCCACCGAGGAACGCATTCTGCTCAAGCAGGCTGTCTGAAAAGCGGTGTCCCCTGAAAGCCAAAAGAACCAACCATTGTTTCTGACCAAGAACGCGCTTCTAACTCTATCCCTCTTCTGTCACTCTCCGAAAACATTTGCCATTTCTGAACTCCAGAGCCTTTGTATATGAAGCGATTGCCTACGGCACCAGCAAAGCTGATCGCCTGATTTTTTCTAACAACAAATACAGCCACCAAGTTTTTCTAATAGGATAGCTTGTATTGATTGACTGATAAGGCTTTTGGAGATTGCCTTCCCGGAGAGTGACAGAAGAGGGATAAAGCTCCACTCTATTTCAAAGGTCTATGCTGGGAGAAACTACCAGCCACTTCGACTAACCAATCTAAAAACTTTAGAATTAGTTTTTCTTTAGGGTGATTCTCTAAATACACGACCGAATAGCTAAAACCGTCTAGCGACACATCAAGGGGTTGCACTAAAAACCCCAATGCAACATCATCAGCAACATGAATGTTGCTGCATAGAGCGATACCTTGACCGGCGATCGCGGCTTGAATGGTTAAACTTTCTTCGTCGAATTTAATCCCATCATTTGGGTCAGTCGTGTTTAGCCCTGCAAGTCTAAACCAGTTTTTCCAGTCAGGGGCTTCTGTTCCAAAATGAATCCATTCAAAATGCAGCAGAGGATGATGCAATAGATCACTTGGCTCTTTAATCGGATGCTTTTCATTCAATAAATGTGGACTACAGACGGGCATAAATACATCTGACATCAGCTTCCGAACGGTCAGTCCCGGATAGTTGCCTTTGCCATAGCGAATCGCCACATCAACCGTTTGCCTATGTAAATCGACGACATCATTTGAAGTTTGTAGCCGAAGATCAATTTTGGAATGTGTTCGTTGAAAATCAGCTAAACGAGGCACCAACCACTTGGCTGCAAAGACCGTCGTCACGCTCACAGTTAATGTAGTAGATTCTGAAACTTCCGTTGATTGAGCGATCGCTGCTGCAATCGCGTCCAGGCTTTTGCTCACTGCCGGATACAAGAGTTGTCCTACTTCTGTTAGCGCCAGAGGTCGGGGGCGGCGGCGAAACAAGGACACCCCTAAGTGATCCTCCAGCACTTTGATTTGATGGCTGACTGCGGTTGGCGTGATAGCCAGTTCTTCAGCCGCTTGCTGAAAACTCAGATGTCGAGCCGCAACCTCAAAAGTATGCAAAGCGTTGAGGGGTGGCAGCGATCGCATAAAATTCTTGATGAGTTTTTTTCATCCTAAGCGTGAGTAGATTGAATTTGCAATCCCCTACTGTCCCTTGCTAGTGTCTAAATTAAGGAAACGAAAGAGTTTTCTGATCACTCATCAGCTTACTTAAAACCCTTAGACGTTTCTAAAGATGGTACTGGACTTAAACTCAATCCACGTGCTCACCGCCTCCCAACTCTCGAATCATTTTCTAGGGGATGCAATTGAGATCTGCATTGTCACTCGCAATTATCAGCAAACTATGACGGGTCTCGTCCAATTGGGCATTGGACCCTGGCGAGTTTATACCTTTAACGCTGAAACCGTTACGGAACAGACTTACAAAGGGCAGCCAACTGAGTACTCGATTAAAGTCTGTTTTGCTCAAGCTAAGAACGTCATCTGGGAGATTATGCAGCCGCTCTCTGGTCCCACTATCTTTCAAGAATTCCTCGATCGCCACAACGAAGGGATTCACCACATTGCATTTAATTGTGGCGATCACCCCTGGGAAGAACGTATCCAAGAGTTTGAGTCTAGAGGGTTCCGCTTGATTCAGTCGGGCAAGTGGATGGGGCAAAATGCCTTTGCCTTTTTTGATACTGAGGATGCCACTACCACTATTTTTGAAACGTATTTCTTTCCACCTGGTTTTGAGTATCCAGAACCTGAAGCCTGGTTCCCTGCACCCCCTCCCTAGGAGATCGCAAAAATGGCTACAGTATTGAAAATTGACGCTAGTGCGCGCGTGACCCGTTCTCTCAGTCGAGATCTAACGACTGCATTCACTGAACAATGGTTGAAGTCCAGACCCAACGACACCCTCATTACACAGGATGTAGGAATAAATCCACCTCCAGCCATTAGTGAGGCTTGGATTGCCGCCGCTTTCACGGCACCGGAGCAGCGGACTCCCCATCAACAGGAAGTACTCAAGATTTCCGACCAACTGCTCGAAGAGCTAGAGCCTGCTAGCCTCATCGTGATTGGTACGCCCATGTACAACTACGGCATGCCAGCAGCACTAAAAGCTTGGATCGATCAGGTGATTCGCATTGGACGCACCTTTTCATTTGATCTGGCGCGTGGTGAACAACCGATCGAGCCGATTGGGACCGGAAAAACTCTAGTCATTTTGTCGTCATCGGGGGAAGGCGGATTTGAACTTGGTAGTGTTCAGGCCACTATGAACCATCTTGATCCCCACATCGTGACAGCTTCAAGACTATTGGGAGTCAGTGAACACCATGTCATTCGCATTGAGTACCAGGAATTTGGGGACGAGCGACATCAAAAATCTATTCAGTCTGCTCATGCCGCGCTTGCTGGTTTAGTGCAACAACTAACTCAGAACATGGGGGGACTTGACTAGGCTGATAGCAGCAAATCAAGCGAATGAGACTGCAATTCAGGGGTTGATTAACTCGCAGCTTAAATGATTACTTAACCCATCTCTATACTTCTCAAAATTGATTCTGTATTAGGTCTCAAACGAGGTCACTTATGTCTATTGCGACCATTGCTCCTTTTGATGCCCCAAACCGCAAAACGATTGCCCAAGGTCATCCAACTGATTGTCAGTCTCCTCACCCGAAAGACGTATACGCTTTGACGGTCCTCGGCGGCGGGCTGGACGACCGCCTCGTTTGGTGCCACCGCCGCACTGGCTCAGGCAGAGGGTGCCACCGTCACGATTACCGGGCGTGACCGGGACAAGCTCGCGCACGCAGCCTAAACGCTCGGCGCTGTCAAAACAGCGAGCAAGGACGCGCCCGGCGAAATCTCGCGCCTCATTTCCGACTTCATCACTTAACCAGGAGAACAAACATGCACGTTTTAACCGTTTTCGACCATCCGCAACGTAAGAACTTCCCCGGAGCGGTGCTCGACGCTTTCGTCGAAGGCGTCGTCCAGGCCGGTCACACGGCGGAGGTCGCCGACCTGCACGCCGAGGGCTTCGACCCGCGCTTCACCGTCGAGGACCACGCGCACTTCTGGGGCGGACCGCGGCCCGCCGAAATCGCTCGGGAACAGGCGCGCGTCGACGCCGCGGACGCGATCGTGCTCGTCTTTCCGGTCTACTGGTGGTCGTTCCCCGCCCTGCTCAAGGGTTGGATCGACCGCGTGTTCACAACCGGTTGGGCCTATTCGCTCGACGCGAAATCCAACAGCCGGGGGCACCTGAGCGGCAAGCCGGTCATGCTGATCGGCACCGGTGGAACACGCCAAGCCACCTACGACAAGTACGGCTACGGCGACGCGCTGCGCACGCAAATCGAAGTCGGCATTTTCAACTTTTGCGGCATGACTGACGTCGAGACGCACCTGCTGCTCGACGTCGACGGTGAGGCCAACGCGGAGCGTCGGGCAGGGTATTTGGTCGACGCCCGCGCGCTCGGGGCCGGGCTGGTCGCGCCCGACCGCGTTCCTACGGGCGTGCAACACGGTCCTAAGCGCGTGCAACACGATGCCGGGCATTCGAGCACCTAATGAGCGTTCGACGCCCAGACTTGGCTTATGAGCCCACTACGATTGGAGCCGACTTAACGGACGCTCGCAATTTTCACGACCACTAGAGCCTTAAAGGAGATAAAGCTATGGCTAATGAGACACTGCAGACACCAGCGCAAGGTCAGATTTGCCGCTCGATGGCCGGCCTCGGCAACTACAACTACGCCGCCGATGGACGGAGCGGCGTCGCTGCCCTCGCCGGCAACCTCCGTGGAGGGGTCCACTTCCGCCAGATCGGAGAGTTCCGCGACTTGGGAGACGGTCGCTTGGAGGGGGAGTTCGAACACATGTTCGTCACTGAAGATGGGTCGACGCTGCGGACACGCGACAAGAGCTGGGGCGTAGCCGTTCCGGGTACCGATTATATCGTCGGCGGTGCCGCCTACACTGTGGTCGAAGGAACCGGCGAGTTCCAAGATTTCAAAGGCACATTCCGCTCCTGGGGCACATTCGCTCCGAAGGAAGGCAAAGCGATCTTGCGCTACGAAGGGCAGATCTGCCGACCGGACTAGTCTCACTGCGCTTCTTCAGCTTCGCCTCCGTGAAATTCACTGACCCGAGTACTCACGGCCTTGAACTTGCTCCTGTCCACTGCCGCGAGCCCCCCGAGAAAACAGGCCGATCTCCTGACGGAGCACGACCTTCGCCCCGGGCGCTTGGACAGCATCTCGCGGATGGTGGCTGCGAGGTAACAGTCGTGAACGGTTTGAGGACAAGTCCTATCCCGGGCTTAGCTGAGGCCCGGCTGAGGCGAAGCAGCAGCGGGCGGCATGAGCGGGGCGGCGGCTTGACCAAGTCGGAGGACTTGATACTGCTATGCCGCCGCCGCAGTTGGAGGGAGACATCAGCGCATTGGATTGAAGCACCTATATGGAGGAGCGAGATGGAAGAGCGAGTGGCTGACCTCAGGGCGATCAGGGACCTCATTGAACGCCAGTTCTCGAGCATGAGCTGGTCGGTGGGAGGAGGACCTGACACGGCTATGTTCAAAAGTGCCTTCCTCCCGGGCGCGCCGCTTTATCCGTCCGCCCGTCCCGTTTCGGTGAAGTCGCTCGAGGAGTTCACAGAGCGCATGGGCGAACTCGCTCGAACGACGCTGACGTCCCTCCATGAGCGGGTGATCGGAACGCAGATATTGGTCTTCGGCAATGTCGCGGTGGCCGTAGCAGCCTGTGAGAACACGGAAAACCAAGGCGAGGTCAACCGCAATGTGGAGATGTTGCTGCTCGTCAAAAGCGAGGGGCATTGGAAGATAGCGGCGCAGGCTTGGGACAAGGAAACGAACAGCGTGCCGATACCAGCCGAACTACTGGTGGACTTCTGACCCGGTGCTCAGAAGCGCGGCAGCCAAAAGAGTGACCCTACCCCAATAAATAGTACCGATGGATTCAACCGGTCGATGCAACACGTTCCGTTCAATCAATTTGAAGAGGGCGATGAATTCTGTTTGCCAGCTCGGGCGGTGTAAAGACCTCATCGCTGGACAAGTTGGCGATGCATGTCAATACATCCCGGTTACGTCCGCGCAGCGTAAAACTGGCTTGAATAGTCATGAGAGGGGGGTGCAGCTGCACCTGGGAGTGAAACCGATCAAGGTGGACGGCGGACAAAAGCGACTGACTCTGAGCGACGGGGCGGAACTGGCGTATGATGCGCTTCTGATCGCGACTGGACGTAAGGTGCATGTGGACGGGATGGGGCTAGAGGCCGCCGGGGTGAAGTTCAGTGCCGCTGCGGTCGAAGCTGACGACCATCTCCGGACGGCGAACCACGCAGTGTACGCCGCTGGGGACGTAGCACGACTGGAGAAGTACACCCATGCGGCGCACACGACGGGCGAACTGGCGGTGGCAAACGCGCTGGACGGAGCCGGAAAGCGCGTTGCGGATCTGGTCATTCCCCGCTGTACCTACACTGACCCGGAAGTGGCTCAAGTTGGGATTACTCCGCAGGAAGCGGCAAAACAGGGGATCGCCATCAACACCCATCGCCTGGAGTTAGCAAAAGTTGAGCGGGCAGTAATTGATGGGGAGACAGACGGATTTGCCGCTTTGCACACCCACAACGGGATCACCGTGGGGGCAACTTTTGTGGCTGCTCATGCAGGCAGTCCGTGCCGCTGCTAACCCTGGCAGGGATGCAGAAGATGTCACCATCCGAGTTGGCAGCAGTAATCTACTGCTTCCCCACTCAGATCGAGGCAATTCAGCAGGTTGCCGCTCAAGCCAGCTGATAGCCGAAACAGCCGGGTTCCAGCATTTTCTACCACCAGGTCACAAGGATTCTGTGCTGAAAACATCAACACCTGAAACAGCCATTGGAGCTTCTCAACGCAGGTTAGGGCTAGCGGCGGTACTTTTCGCAGTCGTGCTCTGGGCAGTCGCTGCCAACATGATCAGTAGCTTGCTTGTCGCAGGCGTGAATCCTTTTGAACTGGCAGTATCGAGTGTGGTGATCGCCACCTTTGGTCTTGCTGTTGTGAATAGCTTCAGGATGAAACCAGAAGCGAAAGCAATGAATTGGCAGCAGTTTATTCTGGGCTTGTTGTTTGCTGGCTTAATAGGAGCAAATTACCTGGCGATCGCCCATCTTCCAGTTGCTGTTGCGATTTTACTGCTGTTTACATCGCCTCTGATGGTCGTGATATGGACAGCCTTGACAACGCGGCGGATGCCCAGGGGATCGGTACTTGCAGCAATGCTTTTATTGATTGTCGGCGTTGTGCTGGTGTCGAAGGTAGTGGAGAGTAACCTCAGTGAATTTAATGGGTTTGGCATTGTCATCGGTCTATCAAGCGCTGTGTTCTTCACCGCTTATAACCTGCAAGGTGAGCGAGTTGGACATTCAGATGAAACCCTTGGAGTGATGCTGAAAACGTTTGCAGTTGCCAGCGTCTTCTGGCTTGCCTATCAGGTAACGCAAGGAGTCCCTGAGACGTTGCTTGAGCCGGAAAACATGTGGAAAATCCTTTATGTCGGCATTGCTGGAACCACCCTTCCTTATTCCCTCTTCTTCTGGGGTATCCAACGCGTTCAGACTGAACGAGCTGTGGTGATTGCAACGCTTGAACCCGTGATTGCTTTTGCGCTGGCATGGCTGTGGTTTGGTCAGACGCTAACGCTTCTGCAACTCGTCGGCGGTAGCCTGATTATCCTTGCGGTCACGGCATTGCAACTCATCAAGCCATCGTCACAAGTCACTGCAAAAACCGAGCGACAGGGTTTCTGAAGGAGTAACGCTCAAGACCTTGCACAGTGAATTCGACTTTTTGCTGCAATGATTCAGCGTCGAGTCACAAAGAAGCCTTCCTATCAACATTATGGAAAACACCATGAAGATATCTGACATGACGCTTGAGCAGATTAAGACTGACCCTGACCCTTATCAACCTTTTCTTCTATCTCAAGGCATTCAGGTTGGGAACCTCCTGTTTATATCAGGACAAGCGGGTTATGCGGACGACGGAAAAATTGTTACGGGTAGCTTCCGCGCTCAAGGCGAGCAGGCTTTTTCAAACCTCGATCGCGCCCTCGTCGCTGGCGGTTCTAATCTCAGCCATGTCGCTAAAGTAACCATCTTCCTGACAGATATGAGTAACTTTGGTGCGATCGTCGAACTCCGCCGCCAGTATTTCAGCCCTCCCTATCCCGCCGATAGCATTGTCGAAGTGTCCAGCCTCTCCACGCCCGAAGCGATGATTGAAATTGAAGCGATCGCGGTAGTAATTGAGAGTACGTCATGACGCTGGTTCAACCATTACAGCGCTTTTCAGATTAGTAAGCCACAGGAAGACATTAAGCAGTAGCTCGTTGAACTGCTAGTTCGTGTGGCTTATTCAAGGGTATCCAACGCGTTCAGACTGAACGGCCTGTGGTGATTGAACGCTCGAACCCGTGATTGCTTTTGCGCTGGCATGGCTGTGGTTTGGTCAGACGCTAACGTTTTTGCAACTCATCGGCGGCATCCTGATTATTCTTGCTGTTACTGTGCTGCAACTGATGTGAGCGAGCAAAAGATCTGGCGCAATTTGCAAATGAGTGGCGTAATCTTGCAAGGCTAGCACCTGTCAGCATTCTAGGCTTTTGGCCTACTTCTAAGCTGTGCTGTTTAACCACAGGTTATCCCAGGTCA
The DNA here is from genome assembly GCF_014696065.1 of Leptolyngbya sp. FACHB-261. Taxonomy (NCBI): domain Bacteria; kingdom Bacillati; phylum Cyanobacteriota; class Cyanophyceae; order Leptolyngbyales; family Leptolyngbyaceae; genus Leptolyngbya; species Leptolyngbya sp. FACHB-261. The sequence continues at coordinate 14,221 of NZ_JACJPL010000016.1, forward strand.
TCACAAGCCAGAACGTTGGGCTGAAAGGATATTGACCCATTGCGTCACTCATTTGCAAATTGCGCCAGATCTTTTGCTCGCTCACATCTGTAGGACGCAACATTAAATTGCTTTTATGGCAAACAACGCAGCACAAATTTCGGTTCATGCATGGAAAGCGGATGGTATCTTACTAGAGCGATATGCTTACACATCAGGTTCCGTAGAACCGCTTCCCAGACATTCCCACGAAGAGTATCAGTTTGGTTTGAGTTTAACTATCAAGGTGAGTATCACTATCACGGCGCGTACTATGCCATCCCTAGTGGAAGTTTGAGCGCGATCCGTTCGGGCGAGGTATATGCGCCAAGCGATCGCACCGATCTGCCAGCACCTGCCCATTTTGCGATGCTACACATCAGACCAACGTGGTTACACACGATTGCGGCTGAAATGGCCGAAAAGTTTGTCAGTCTTCCCTTCTTCTCAACAGCATTTCTTACCGATGCGAAATTGAATCGTTTGTTCTTAGCGTTGCAAGTAGCAGTGGATCAGAAAAATTCTAACTTGGAGCACGATGAAGCACTGTGGGACTTTCTCTCCTATCCAATCAGGCGCTACGCCTCAAATAGCCCTTCTGTTCGTTTTTTGAAGTCAAGCTATGCGGCTGTAAGGCTTGCTTGTGACTATCTTCATGCTTACTACGGCAGTGATATTTCTTGAAACACATTGGCAGCGATCGCTGGCTTAAGTCACTTTCATTTTTGCCGTGTCTTTCGCAAAGCTGATGTCCGAAGTGAGGAAGATGTAAAAGCGTTTGTGAATGGTTGCGTTAAGCAGTATGGGCGCATCGACATTGCTTTCAACAACGCATTCAATATTGTGGCGTTTATCACAGCGATTTCACCATAGTAGATAACGACTGAGGCATAAGTACCTATCCACTTGAAACGATGTTTATAAATTGCACACGTTATGCCGAGTACTGCGTCTGTTCTTTGGTGCTTCTTACTTGGCTTGCATAACGGCCTGGTGACTCGCCAAAGAGTCGACGATACTCGCGATTAAATTGCGACGGGCTGGAATAGCCCACGGCATATCCAGTGCCAGCAACATCTGTGACTTGGCTCGCAAGCAGACGCCTTGCCTCCTGAAGACGAATACACTTCTGGTATTCGAGCGGACTCATAGCAGTGATTTCACGAAAATGGCGATTCAGGGTTGAAACACTCATCCCTGCAACTTTGGCTAATGCCTCTGCCGTATAGTCAGTCGAGTAGTGTTCGTGCAACCACGCAATCGCCCTACCAACCTGTGACAGTCGGCTGCTTGCTTGACTTGCCGCATGCAATGACCGACCCCACGGGCCAACGTAGAGTCGATAGAGCAGTTCCTGCTCGTATAACGGTGCCAGGACGTCGATATGCTGACTATTGTCGAGTAATTGCGCCAGCCTGAAGGCTGCATCAACAACTTCAGGCGTGGCGGTTCCTACCTGAAGTCCCCGATCGCTCCCTTGCGTGACATTGGGCATCACCGTTGCTCGGATAGCGATTTCGGCAAGCGTTGGGTGGTGTAGATCAAGACATAGTGCAAGATACGGACTCTCAGGAAGCGCCTCCAAAACGGTGCCAACAACAGGCAGATCGACGGTAACAAGGAAGCAATCGCCTGGTTCGTACTCAGAAGTCTTCTCACCGAAGAACACCTGCTTTCGACCTGAGACAACCAAGCAGAATATAGGGTGATAGATTGCAGGCGTCCGAGTTGTGGAATGGTCGGCACGAAAAATAGAAAGCCGAGGCACGACGGTAGGCTCCATTTGTTCCGACGCGAAGCTGTGGCGCGAAAGAATCTGAGCAAGTTCATGCAGTGTATTCATGATGATCCACCACTATTGAAGCCAGAGAACTGCTTAATTTTATCAGGCTTGAGCGAATTGAGCAGTATTTTGAGCGAATCGTTGATTGTCTTATAGCCTGAAAATGCCACAATTGCAGGTAATGAAGTGAAGCTTCTAGCAAATTGCATCTGCGTTCTTAGTCAAGATGGAGCGAAATATGCAATTTAAAGAAAACATAATTTTGGAAGGAGTCATAGCATGACTAAAATCACCCTGATCACCGGTGCTAGTCGTGGGCTGGGCCGAAACACTGCTCTGAGTATTGCCCGCCACGGCGGTGACGTTATCATCACGTACAGAAACAGTGCCGAAGAAGCTCAGGCTGTTATCGACGAAATTAACGGAATGGGTCGCAAGGCGATCGCCTTCCAACTCGACAGCGGCAACATCACTGAATTCGCACCGTTCGTCGAGCGCCTGCGGACAGCGTTGCGCAAAACCTGGCAGCGCGAAACCTTCGACCACCTCGTGAACAATGCCGGTCACGGCGAGTACGCCCTGATCGAGCAGACGACCGAGGCGCAGTTTGACGGGTTGGTCAACGTCCATTTCAAGGGTGTGTTCTTCCTCACCCAGGCGCTTTTGCCACTCTTGGCGGACGGTGGCCGCATCGTGAACTTAGGCACCGGACTGACCCGGGTATCCTACCCCGGCTTTTCCGCTTACGCGGCAGCAAAGGCCGCAGCCGATATGCTCACTGTCTATATGGCCAAAGAGCTAGGCGGTCGTGGGATTGCGGTTAACACAGTAGCGCCGGGCGCGATCGAGACCGATTTTGGCGGCGGTGCCGTCCGCGACAACGCGGATGTCAACAAGCAATTCGCAGACATGACCGCCCTCGGCCGCGTCGGCGTGCCAGACGACATCGGGCCGATGATTGCGAGCCTGCTGTCCGAGGAGAATCGCTGGGTCACTGCGCAGCGGATCGAGGTCTCCGGCGGTCAAGTCATCTGATCAGTCAGTCACCAATGGTGAGGCGAAGGCGTCGAGCGTTGCCTCGCCATTGGTGAGCATGGTCACTCTCTCAGAAAAGAGCTCACAATGCGCGTGTTCGGCTATGCCATGCAGCACAAGGGCAGCTCAATGGAGCCAGTGCAGTTCGATCGGGAGTTCTTCGGCATAGGCATCGTCGAGATGATGTCAGGGAAATTAGCCATCTAGGCTATCAGGAGGAAACGACGAGATGCAAGATTTCAATGAAAAAGTGATCGTTATAACCGGGGGTGCTACCGGCATTGGATTTGCGCTTGCTAAGCAGTTTGCAGAGCGAGGCGCGCGGATCGTCATTGCGGCGCGGCGGCGCGAGCGTCTGGATGAGGCAGCAGCGATTTTGGCCGCAAGCAGTACTGAAGTCCGGGTGTTTGAGTGTGACGTCACCCAGCGTGACCAGGTCGAAGCCCTAGCTGACTTTGCTTGGGAGCAGTTTGGACGGGTAGATGTGATTGTCAATAATGCTGGGGTCCTCCCTACCTTGGCGACTGTGATCGAAACGAAGCAAGAGGACGTGCAGCGCGTGTTCGACGTCGATTTCTTCGGTGTCTGGAATGGCGTCTCAGTATTTGGGCAGCGGTTCATCGCGCAGGGAACGCCAGCTGCGATCTACAACGTCGGCTCGGAGAATTGCTTCTTCAGTGCCGTTCCGCAGGGGGGCGGATACGTGGCCGCCAAACATGCCGTTCTGGCAATGACCGAAGCACTGCGGGAGGAACTGCCTGATCACATCGAGGTCAGCCTGATTTGCCCAGGGTTGGTGAAATCCGAACTCGGCGAGGTCACCAATCATGGCATGGACACAGATAAATTTGCAGTCTTGGCGATGACGCAAATCCTGGCAGGGGAATTTTTGATCGTCTCTCATGCGTATAACATGGTGCGAATTCAAGCGCGCTATGAGGAAATCAAGACCGCTTACACAAAGTATGCACCCCGCTATCAGGGCGACAACGAATTCGATGTCAGAACCTTGAGTGCCGAATCCAACTAGGACTAGGACGCGCATGTCGCCCCGCGACGCAGACTGTTCCCTCGTCAGCACACCTTTCAACAAGCACTGGAGCCATCTCTGTGCCGCTGGCATACTGTCGCCCGCAGCCCGCGACGCTCTAGCTGAAGAACTCACAGATGTAGCTCTCGAGTGCGAGAAGCTGCCGACTACACCATTCGTGAAGAGCACCATTTAGGTGTATTTCAACGAACTACCGTCCGACCGTATCTACCATGGTGGAAAACCTGGCGGGACGAAGGTCATCTCCCTCGAGGTCAATCCGTTCAAAGGGGGTTATGACGAAACCTCGAAGCAATTGCTCTTCGAGCGGTTCACTCAAGCAATTTGTAAGTACGCCGAAATTCGGTAGTGCTAAAGATGTAAGGATGCATTGTAGTGGTGAACAAAGTACCAAATTGCGCCAATATGGTTCTCCAACTTCTTGGAAAACGACAACGTCTTCCTCACAAGGCGCGATGCTCGCTGGCCTAAGGTGCAGTTAAATCGCTCAATATAACTGGTTTTGCCACTCTCCTTGCCAACCCTTTGATGTCGCTTGCTGGGGAAGACCTCGTCGTAAGGTGACCAGAAATCGGTCTAAGTAAGGGCACACTGACGATACACCCCTGGCAAAGCATCTCATCATCCTTGGGCGCCATCTCGGCTCCGGTCTCCAACATGTACCCCCACAATTTCTCGTGTTTCGACATCCAGCGGCAACCCAATCCACTGCTTGTTGCCTTTGTTGCCGATAAACGACCACAGCTCATCACACTGGATAGTTAAGCGTCCCTTTTTTTAGCCCGTACGTTGGTCTGACACGGCACAGTTTGATATTTTTCATTGACATAGCTTTGCCGCCAAGGTTCTGAAACACCTGCGACTCTGGCAATTCCAGCTAGCGTAATCTTCTCCAGTAGTAGTTTATCAATTAGGGTTTTGGTTGCCTAATCAATGATTTTGTTTTGGGGGTCTTGCACAAATTGCCTGCCACAATCCCGGCACTTAAAGTTCTGTTTCCCGTTGTGGATTTTGCCATTTTTGACGACATGAGTTGAGTGACAGGCAGGGCAGGTGGGTTGGAAATCAGACATGGAGCATCTGAGGTAGCTTTATTCCTCTATCCTTACATCTTTAGGGCTACCCTTTTAGGAATGCCGATATGGGTGGTGTTTTATATAGCCAAGCAGCGAGTTGAGTAGAAAATAGAAACGCTATTGACAGAATAACGACTATTGCAAGCCAAATTCTCCATTCCTCTCGTAAGGTTTCTAGGGTCAATGACCAAAAGGTTTTTTGTTTTTTTGCCTATTGACTTGCTCATGAAGGATTGCCTTGCAAAAGCTTGCCACAAAACCTAGCAAATACCCATCACGGGCTGTTTCAACTGGGAGCTTGCGGTCCAACGACTCGCATCACCGGTCAGCAGTACCTTAAACTGGGCACAAGGATGGCACGTTGAGCTGGTGCATGCGGTTGTTATGCAGGGACTATGCAAACACAGGTGTTGTATCCGTATAGAATCGCACTGATTTTACCAAGCCATCTTCATTAAGGTCTGTGAAAGCTACGGCCGGAATAGAAACTTTCTTCCCATCCAAGAGAGTGTAATGATTGACAGCTTCTAAAACGTAGTTTTGGTCAGTTCCGTAGATATTGAGGAGGTCATGCTCTAACTTCTTAAAGCTTTGCCAATAAGCCCCAAGCTCTTGCATAATAGCTTCCTTGCCCTGCATAGGAAAATTATTGTTGGACCGAACTTCGCAATCATCTGCTAAAAATTTAGTGTAGGCTTCTATATCTAAGCTGTCGAGTGCCTGCAAATACCGGAGATAACGCTCGTAGGCTGGCTTAGAGAGTTGGTTGATTCTCAATGAATCGGTTTTCATGCTGTTTCCTCCTTTAGTCTTAACTCTATATGAGGCATGGAATGATTGCAATCTAAAACCAACTCAACAGCATCACATGAAATCGCACCCCACTACAAACTTCAAATCACAACTGGGCTCGATTGTTAGACCCGTCGTTATCTTTAGCATACTCGTTCAATGTGTCAATCCTAGCTTGACCAGCCGTGAGCTGATAGCACCTCGATTGCGCTTCAGAATCTCGAATATTTCTTTCACCATTCTACCTTCTGAATAAAGCCTTGTAACTTTCAAGCTTATTGTCTTCTTCTTTGGTTAACTTTGCGTATGCTTTTGCGTATTCCTTCCGCTTCTTTTTAGCTGTATATGCTTTACGACTTGTCACAGCATCATTCCCGGAGTTCTTGGTAAATACGGACGATTCTCTTTTGACTCTGCTAGGAATCTAGCTGCGGCGTGCACCATCTCAGCGAATGCTGGTAGGTACTCGTCAGTTATAGTTAGAGTAGCCTCAACTTTTTCGCTTTGAGTCGACTTACTTCTTTCGGTTATTTTCAAGTGCTTAACTTGAGTTGAAGAAGATTGAACTTCGAAGGTATATACGCGCGCTCCAGTATACATATTTGTGAGATACATGGATTCTGTCTCCTCCTATAGTTCATACTCCAAACAACATCAATCCACTCCTGCAAGGGCCTAGCGTTATTGATTAGCGACTATCGACTTTTTTGCGGCCCCCTCAAGTGGCTGTGGCTAGTTTGCTGTACTAGGTTGTTAGCCCTCTTTGCTACAGCCCGTTCACTGCCCAACTAAGCGATCGAGTTTGGTGGACTTGGTGGGCTCGCTGCTGACTGTCCAGGTCTGAGGTGCGTTATCAGGCTGCGTATCTCGTGGGCGCACCAGTTTTTACACCCTGTTTTTACACCCTTTAACTCTCAGCATCATTTCACAGCTGCCCGGATCTGGTCACGGAACCACACATGCCCAGAATCACCACCGAGCCGAGGATGCCAAATCATTGTGTAGGGGAAGTCAGCAATCTCTTGAGGTGGTAATATCTGCCGAAAGTTCGCCAACTTCGAGAGTGCGAGCGCTACACGCATTGGGACGGTGAATATCAGGTCGGTACCCACAATATTTAGCGCAGTTGCCATGAAGTAGGGTGACTGGAGTGCGACATTTCTCGCCTGCCCAAGATCAGCAAGCGGACGATCGATCATTGTTTGCCGCCCTTCTGCTGTTGCAACTACCGCATGCGAGCGGCACAGGTATTCGTCCAAAGAAAACCGCTTACCCTTGAATTTACAGTCCGCACTCATGAGGCACACGAAGTGCTCCTGGTACAGCACTTCCACCTTCAATCCCTTGGGCGGAGTTGGTACACTGCCAACTCCAAGCGCGACGTCGCAGCGACCCATCTCCACATAATGGTAACTGTCTTCTGTCCAGCCAATAACCTCAACGCGGACGCCCGGAGCGAGTTTGCGACAGAGCCGCACGGTGCCGCTGACGATAACGCCAGCGGCGTAATCAGTGCCTGTGACCCGGAACCGTTGTTGTGAGGTGGAAGGATCAAAGTCATTGCCCCCAATCACTGTGTTTAAGCGAGGCAGGAGGATTTCCAACTCTTGCAGTAAGCGATCGCCGCGCGGTGTCCGCTCGTACCCCACACCGCTACGGACGAGCAGTTCATCACCGAGTGCTGCCCGCAGCCGACTCAGCACTCGGCTCATTGCTGGCTGACTGAGCGAGGCTCGAGCGGCCGCTCGAGTGATATGCCGCTCCTCCAGAATGGCTTGTAAAGCCAGAAGCTGATTAAGGTCGATGCGCGAGAGATTGGGGAACTGTTGAGCCATAGTTTCATGGTATATCACCGTTGATATAGTAGCTATCCCAGATATGCATTGGACACATTATGCACTGCGTGTAATGATCGTCATAGTTTCATTCGTGTTTGTTATTAACCGAGGATTCTATGCATTCATTGGCGACGATTCAAACTTCAGCATTGACAGTGGCGCAAAAACAATCACTCGAAACGTTTTACCGGGCATTCAGCGATAAAAACCCCAATCTTCTTGACGAAGCCGTGACCCCAGATTGGCAAGATATTCCTCTTGCACCCGGTCAAGCTCCTGGTCCTGAGGGTATGAAGCCGCTGATGCCGATGTTTTTTACTGCGTTCCCCGACTTGCAGATCATCATTGACCAGGTGATTGCACAACCCGATCATGCTGGTGTGCGGGCGCGGATGGTTGCGACTCATCAAGGGGAAATCTTTGGCTTGCAGCCGACGGGAAAGCCGGTCTCGATCGCGTTGCATGAGTTTCATCACTTCGATCGCGATCGCATTACGCACACCTGGCACTTGGAAGATTGGTTTGGAATGCTCAATCAGATTGGTGCATGGCCGTTGGCTTCAATTCCCAGTTAGAACCTGACTGACTTTTGCCGCCAGCAGGCAGATATCGGAATCGGGAAAAGAATCATGCAAATTCAACCCAACTCTCTGGGACTCACTCTGCTACTGGGTACACTCGCTGCGTTACCGCCTTTAGCAATTGATGTGGGATTGCCCGCCCTCGCTGTACTTGGCACATCCTTAAATGCACCACCTGCTGCAACAGGTTTGACCCTCACTTTATTCATGGCTGGCTTTGCCATCGCCTAACTTGTCTTTGGACCATTTTCCGAGCGATACGGACGACGCCCAATTCTATTAATGGGTTGTGGGATCTTCGCACTCGCTAACATGTCGCGACAGAACTCTTTCTCCAGGGCAAGACTCAAGAACAAATTGAGCATCTCAGCAAGCTTGCTCCAATGGAGCGGCTAGGAGAACCCATTGACATTGCGCGTGTCGTTTCATTCCTGGCAGGAGCGAACTGGGGCTGGGTTAATGCTCAAGTTCTTCGCGCTAACGGCGGTTACGCTTAATTCAAATTGAGCATATTTCATCTTCAACGCATCACAAAGGAAACGCACAATGAAGGCAGTCCATCCATCAATTAGGCGAAATGTTTCCCGTCGGTCGGTACTTGGATTGTTAGGATTTGGTGCCGCTGCCGCTGCCTTAACACCCACTTTTTTTAAGACGGCACAGGCACAGAATCAAACCCAAATTCAAACTCGACCGTCTCAAACTGCTCCAAATCAACCATCGCAGATCATCACGAAGGAAATCCCGCGCACACAGGAGAAACTGCCTGCAATCGGTCTGGGAACGTTTATGACCTTTGATGCTTTATCTGGTCAGCCCCGCGATCATCTTCAGCAAGTAATGCGCCGCTTTTGGGATGCAGGCGGGCGAGTGGTCGATACCTCACTGCTCTACGGGATGTCGGAAGTAAACGTGGGCGAATTTGCCAGAACACTCGGATTGACCAATGATTTGTTTATTACTAACAAAACCTGGGCAACTGGTGAGTATCTGGGCGATCCCAACCAGGCGCAGCGTCAGTTAGAACAATCAATGACACGATTGTCACGCGATCGCATTGATGTAATGCAGGTTCATAGCTTGGTGAATGTAGATGCGATTTTGCCCTTGTTAAAGGCATGGAAAGCAGAAGGTAAAATTCGCTACGTGGGTGTTACCCACCACGATCCGTTATATTTTGCTGCGCTTGAGAGGTGGATCGAGAACGGCGATCTGGACTTTGTTCAACTTCGCTACTCGATTCGTCAGCGTGGAGTTGAAGACAGAATTCTTCCTGCGGCGGCGGCGCGAGGAACAGCCGTCTTAGCCAATATGCCCTTTGAGAAAGCCCGCCTTTTTGAATTGGTAAAGGGGCAATCACTACCCGATTTTGCCAGCGAAATTGGCTGCGAAAACTGGGCACAGTTTTTTCTCAAGTATGTGATTTCTCACCCGGCTCTAACCTGCGCGATTCCCGCGACCACAAACCCCGATCACGTTGCTGAGAATATGGGGGCACTAAGAGGATCGCTACCCGATAATTCAATGCGTACCCGGATGGTGGAACACATGGAAAGCCTTCCCGGTTTTGACAACCTTCTCCAAACGCCCTGGTATCCTGGCAAGAATTTTAGCGGGTTGGTTCGCCTGCCAAATCCACGTCCGCTCGGTTGAGATGGAATATGTATTATGTTGCGTAGATTTAGATATTTGATTTTCCTATCGCTGTTGGTCTTTTCGCTCATAGCGTTAGGTTCGCCCGCGCTCAGTCAAGCACAAAGCCAGTTGCCCTATTGGACTGAAGCTGCACCGCCAACGATCGCTCGACAAGAGCTTTATCCAGAAGTTTTGGACGGAAAAATTTACGTGGCTGGCGGTTTCCTCAGCCAAAACCCTGGGTTCACAGATCATTTCGAGTCTTATGATCCGGTCAATAATGCCTGGGCACAATTGAGGTCGCTCCCTGAAGCACGTCATCACATCACGCTGTCGGCAGTAAGGGGTTTGCTCTACGGTGTTGGCGGTTTCACAGGCGGGTTCCCAGACTGGCGCGCGCAGCCAACAATGTTCATCTACGATCCCGCCTCTAATACTTGGACTGGAGGCATTGACCTGCCAGCGGCTCGCGCAGAGGCCATATCCGCAGTGGTTAATGACAAGATATACCTGATTGGTGGGCGCGTTCGAGCCACTGACGACGCTCGGCTGTTCAATGACCACATTGACAGCGTGCGAAATGAAGTCTTTGATCCGACAATCGATCGCTGGGCAACTCTGGCCGATGCACCGACAGCGCGCAACAGTGCAGCGTCGGCTGTGATTGCTGGCAAGATCTATGTGGTGGGCGGTCGCAATTTTGTCAGGAATGCTGATGGCACGACGCAGCAAGTGAATGTGCCAAATCTTGAGGTCTACGATCCACAGCTTGATCGCTGGGAGACGCGATCGCCGATGCCTCAAGCCCAAGGGGGTCTGGCTGCAACCGCACTCAACGGCAAGCTTTACGTTTTTGGTGGCGAACAGTGGGTTCCAGAGCAAAAAGTCTTCGCTGAGAGTTGGGTATACGATCCGGAGACTGACGCTTGGAAAGCATTGCCTCCCTTGCCAACCCCACGACATGGATTGGGAGCATCAACAATCGGCAACCGAATCTTTGTGTTTGGTGGCGGAACGAAAACAGGCGGAGATGCAGCTACAACAATTCACGAAGTGCTGATATTACCCACCTAGAGTAGTGCTATGCACGAAGAATTTGATAGATGAAATTTTTGGAGTGGGTGCCTAATCAACTCCTTTTTTAAGGAGTCTTCTGTTCTCAACAAGCTTTTGCAACACAACCGTTAAAGCTAACTCTAGGAGGTGATTATGAACATGAATCGTCGTAAATTCTTGGGCATCATGGCAGGCACTAGCGTCGTCCTCAGTCTTGCTAGTGTCTTGACCCAGGATGTCAAATCGCATGCACAGCAGTTATCAGGTGCTCTCGCTGAGCGCTTCCGGCGCATGTCGCAAGAAGCCGAAGCCCGTGGTTTAGCCGAGCCGTTTAAGGGTATCACCACAAACGGCGACGTTGTCCCAGGTCTCTTCCCCATCCGCTCGACCGGAGTCTCCACTGCGCCTGTGCGCAGGTCTGCTGATGCTTTTCTCGCCACCTTGACCCCGGAGCAGCGCAGTAAGACGATGTTTTCGGTTGACGACCCGGAATGGCGTAAGTGGATGAACCAGCACTTTTACATCCGTCAGGGCACGGCTTTCTATGAGATGACTGAGACCCAGCGTGAGGTGGCCTTCGACCTGTTGCGAGCCTCGCTCAGCGCTAAGGGATTGAAGCAGTCGCGAGACATCATGCGGCTCAACCACACGCTGGGCGAGCTGAATAACAATAACTTCGACGAATACGGCGAGGGGCGCTACTGGATTACGGTGATGGGCACGCCTTCAAACACGGAGCCGTGGGGCTGGCAGCTCGACGGGCACCATCTGACCGTCAACTACTTCGTGCTGGGCGATCAAGTGGTGATGACACCCACTTTCATGGGTTCCGAGCCAGTGACGGCTAACTCCGGCAGGCACAAAGGCACGACCGTGCTGCAAAACGAACAGAACAAGGGACTGGCGCTGATCAACGCGCTTAATGACGCGCAGCGTGAGAAGGCCATCATCGAGGTCTCCAAAACCCGCAACAATAACGTGGGCGAAGCGTTCCAGGATAATGTCGTTCTTGACTACGCAGGCATCCGCGCCGCAGAGTTCACAGCCGAACAGAAGGAGCAATTGCTTGATTTGATTGGCGAGTATGTGAGGAACATGCGCGACGGGCACGCGACGGTTAAGATGGACGAGGTGCGGCAACATCTGGATGAGACCCGGTTCGCTTGGATCGGCGGGACGGAACCAAACAGCGTCTTTTATTACCGCATCCACAGCCCGGTGACTTTGATCGAGTTCGATCATCAGACGCCGATCGCTCTGCGGTATTTGGAACGGGGTCAGCCTACACGCGAGCATATCCACAGCGTAGTACGAACGCCGAATGGCAACGACTACGGTAAAGATCTACTCCGGCAGCACTACCAACAGCACTCACACCCGCACAGGCACTGAAAGAAATCAAGGTAGCCATAAATAATTTGTTTTTGCTCTCAGGGGTGAGCAGATAAAGCGATGAGCTTATTTAAGGAATTCCCTAGCAGAAACAAATTAGCTCTTTCCATAGCATATCTTCATGCCGGAATTATCTATTTCTCTAGAGAGGAAACAGCAGGGCAACTCATCAGGGTTTTCGCTTAGGCCCCATCCTCTACTTCTGGCAGTAGATAGGGTACCTTACCTACTAGGGCACAAAAGCCCAACTTGTATTGCAGTTTCAATCAACTCAAGACCGTATGACCTTGCCTAATCTTTGCGCTGAAGTAATTCCTGCTTATGGTTCAATCAATCAAAAATTGCTGGACTAGGGTAACCATTACCTCTTCAATTGGCCTGCTTTTCTGTTGAGGCCGACGACGATCATAAATCTTAAGTAGCATCTTTTCACTATGGGCCATCGCGTAAGCAAGCGATCTAATTCTGTCCTCTGAATAGCCCTGATCAAGAAACCAAGTGGCGAAAATATCACGTAGTAGGTGGGGCGTCACTAGTTGCCCTGTGAGCCTATGAACGCTGCCTCTGACCAGCCTCATAAAGGTCGATACATCAAAGGGTTTGCCTGAACGAGGCGCAGAGAAGACATGATTATGATCGGTGTTAAACGTCATTCGCAGGCTATGCCAGCTTCCCTGTCTCTTTGGGGTTTCAGCAAGTTCAGCCCCGCTAATGCAGTCACCGGCCTTATCTCGGTAATAGCCATACAGAAACGCTTCTAGATACTCATAGAAGCGTTTTCCATCAGAAAAGGCAAGATTGGAGATACGAAGCGATTGATGGCCATAGGTCTTGCCAGTCTTGTAGGATTGCGGCAGCATATCCATGTACCCTCCAGGTTTCCCCTCGGGCTGGGCTTTTCCAACAAGAAAGCCCCTACCATGAGGCGGGGGCTTAGATGTCTGAGGAAATCGTCAAAGTCGTGGCACAGCGCGGCGCTGGCGATTACCTGTTGAGGCTTACGCGGTCAGCATGTGGGTTTCTACTTGGGTCGGAATTGCAGCAGTCTCAAACCGCTCACGGATTTTGTCGGGAATTGCGGCTTGAAGGTTGCGCACGTCGTACTGAGCGTCAGAGGGGCCAATCACACCAGCCGAGGCGGTCAGCAGACGGTCCCGCAGTTGTTGGGGAATCTCAGCCGTCAGCATGTGGTCGCGCACTTGGGTTGGGATGGCAGCAGTTTCAAAGCGCTCCCGAATCTTTTCGGGGATGGCCGCTTGAGCGGCAGAAGCGAGACCGAGGGTGAAGAGGGTGGCTAGAGCAGCGTTGCGAAGTGTGGTTTTCATTTCCTTTACCTCAGACTGTTTGGGCTCGAACTCTCTATGTCCTTAATGTAGACCCTTATTGTTCGAGTGTCAACAGTCTGAATAGGAGAATCTTCGGCAAACTTTAACCAGGTCCCACCAAGCAAGACCCCAAGGGGATTGATTCGCTGCTGGTTTTGCACCAGCTCCTGCTCAGCCGTGCTTAATCGGTAAGCGAGCTGTAGGGCAACTGTACGTTGGGAAGGGTCGGTCGGACCCCAACACTTCCCAAATGCCCTCCCAAGCTGCAGGCGCACAGTTCTTGGCTCCCCCCTGTAGCTCTCATCTATTAATTGCTTATGGCTCTGACGCAGTTACTCACTGTCAAAGCCATAGACAGCAGCACTACCTAGCTTTTTATAAGAGCTGACTCAGGAGCTGAGCCAGTTGATCGCACATCACCTGCAGCTTCGAGGCTTGATGACCCCGCTCAATCTCAGCCTCGGCCTTCAGCTTTTGCTTCAGGGGTAGATAAACGCGTTTGACTTTGCCCTGCTCACAGGTGACATGGTTGTAGTAGGTTCGGCCATTGGGTTTAGGGTAAGCGGCGATTGAACCCTCCCGAGTTCCCTGAGCCACCAACTCATTCACTGCCTGCTGCAGCTCCGCTATTGCTGCAGTGAGGTGAGTGGCAACTTGCCCAACTGGAGCTTTGCTTTCATGCCAAACCTGAGGGCTTTGGCATGAAAGCAGAGCGGTTGCTTGAGGCGGCCGCAGCGGTTCTGCGTCACCGAGTGATTCATGCAGAAGTTCTGTGTTTTGGCATGAATCGCTTATCAGGGGTTTAGGCTCTGGCCCAACGACTCCCATTCCCGTCTGTTCATGCAAAATGCTGTCGCTTTGACATGAATGCTCAACCGATTGGGGCTCAGCCCCTTCAAGCTGGCCCGGAATTTCTGTAGCACCAGGGGTTAGGACACGGCGCCTCCGACGTTTGCTCATCTTCTGCTCCTACCTCCAGGTAGACACGCCTAGTCCAGCTTCGGCTGGCTTATTCCGGACACCCAAAGCCAGCAACTCCCCCAACCGCTCCTGACGCTCAGGACTCAACTGCTGTATGGCTTGCTCCAAGCTCTCGCTGCTGTAGCTTGAGACCAGCTCCTGAAGTTGGCCAGGGGTTTCACACTGCTGTAAGGCAGCACATAGGGCAGCCAGGGCAGGATTGCCTCGTTCAGGCAGCAATGGTGCAGTAGCTAAGGCGGGTGTCTGGACAACAGCGCCAGGGAGCACTTTCAGCAAGTCCCAGGCTCGCAACACTTCCTGGCTGCAACCCACCTGAACTTGATAACTGGCCGTCTGTGGGTAGAAGCGGAGCACCTTACCCCGCTCTCCCGGTCGCTGGCGCAACCCCACCACTTCTTGTAGATCAAAGGCGGTTGCTGAAGGCGGCTCAGAGCCTTTTTCACTTACCTGCTGCACCCAGGTCTGCTGCTCTGGCGTCAGTAGCTCGAAAACCTGTTTCAGGTGGGGTGTAGGAGTCTTCTGTTGCAGCAGCTCTTGTTCCTGACGAGTGCGACACTGCAGCAGGCGTTGAGCGAGGTGCAGCCGTAGTTGGGGCGAAAGGGGCTCAACTGCTTGAGCAGCAATGGTTTGACTGGGTGGTTCTGACTTATTCCTAGTGTCACTACTAAGATCTAAAGCGCTAGGAATAGTGTCTGACCACTGCTCCAACCTCTGTAGGTTCAGGCTTCTCAGAATCTTGCTCACTGCTCCTTGCGTCAGGCCAACCAGCTGGGCAATCACTTGCTGCGTTAGCTTCTCGCCGCGCTCCTTGAGCTGGGCAATCGCCTGCACCACTCGCTCTCGGCTCAGCTCGGGCTTGGACTTAGCCTCTGGGCTCAGGTCCCCCGCCCTCAGCAGCTCTACTGGCTGGTTGAGGGGGTAGTCGCTCAACCAGTAGACCGTGAGCCGCTCTCCTGGCCTGCAGTTGGCCCGTAGTCGTCCTATCGCCTGCTCGATTTCCGCTAGGGTGCGCTGCCGGATGAACTGGGCGAGTCCTGGGTCAGCACTCTCCATCAGGTCAGCGACCCACCAGGGACCGCCAGGGTCGAGGTTAGTAGCAGTCATGGGATAGGTGCGCAGGCTGCTGCCACTGGCTGGGTGCCGCCCCTGCATCAGGGCATACTCGTCGCTCAGGGCACTGACATTGGCAATGGGAGCTCCGACTAGAACCAGGACGTTGCAGTGTTGGTGGGCATTGCTGCCGCGGCTGTCGCGGTGCCACAGCCCATCCCCAGCTCGGCTGAAGTTCTTGCCGTCGATGACCCCCACTCGTGCATGTGGGTGTCTAGCTCGAATGGCGTCAAGCACAGCCTCAGTGCGGCGTTGCTGCTCGTTGCCCCGACGTGAGCCCAGGAGGCCCAGACCCGTGACGTGCTGGATGGAAACCTGGGCGATCTGGGTGGGCAGAGCTTGTTGGAGGTGAGCCACGGGTGCCCCCAGCCAGGCCTCAAACTCTGCTGCTGGAGCGGTGGCATCAAGGAAAATGCAGGTGACGTCTGGGTGCTGCAACAGGTTGAGGAAGCGCTGGTTGCGGGCGGTGATTTGCAGGCCATTGGTGTTGAGCTGGAGCCGTCCGTTCCCCTGCACCGCCTGCCAGAACTCGGGCAGCCAGCGCAGGGCGATTTGCTCCTCGGCCTGGGTGCTCAACTGCTGAGCACTGGGACGGAACAGCTGCTGCAGGCGACCTGGCAGGTCCGAGAGCTCAGTCTCGCCATCCGGGGCCAGGTTCAAGAACTCCAGGCCCTGATGGGATAGCTCCTCAATCTGCTCCAGCGAGAGCTCAGGGAGGGGCGGTAGGTGGGCGAGAACCTGGTCGTGGGCCAGACCATGTAGGGGCAGCTCTAGCTGCAGGGCAGCACGCAGGGCAGCAAACAGGGGAGCTAGCAGCGCCGCCTGCTGGGGATGGGTCTGCAGCAGGTCAGCGGCGGTGCGCTCGAGGTCGGGCAGCTTGACCAGGAAGCTGCGCAGCCAGGGATGCCTGCTCGCCTCGTCAAGAATCAGTAGGGTTTTGCCCAGGAAGTCATCGGGGCTGAGGCTTTCGGGATGGGCAATGTAGCGAGGCTCGACGGTCACCTGGCGCCGCTGCTGCAGATAGTTAATAGGGCCACTGCCCGTGCGGCAGCTCTTCTGAAACGAGCAGCTCTTGCAAATCTCATCGCCGGTGGCCGGTCGGTTACGAGCGGGGAGCAGTTCGGCCAGCTGCCAGCGGTCGCAGTTGGGTGGCACCACCAAGTCCTCGTCTCCCGCCTGAGCCCGACGCAGCTGCAGCGTTCCCTCCACGGGCACGCTCATTAAGCCTCCATGACGTCCCTGCAGTACTGGCCACTCTCGTAGGGTAGGAGTGCTGACGTTGCGCGGGTCGAGGGTGACATAGATGGCCTGCTCACAGCCGAACAGGGCTGGGTCGAGTAAGCCAGCCTCGTAGGACTTGCCCAGGCCCACCCCTGAGGTGTCAAGCACCAAGCGATGGCTGCGGCTGACAGCGCGCCAGGCTGCCAAGCGTTGGCCCCGCTGGTACTCCAGAGGCGGACGAGCAGCTGCGGCAGGATAAGGCAATGGCACCGGGAACTCTACCTGCCGCAAGCCGGTGCGATGAGGTCGAAAGGGCTCTAGCCTCTGCCGGGTAGCCAGCGGGTGCAGCTCGAAGAACGCTTGGGGGCTGATCTCCTCAATCTCCTCGCCTCTGCCTGCAACCAGCAGCTCGTCGATATCCAGGTGGGCTTCTTTGCGCTCCTGCCCCCACCAGGCAACACTGACCTCATAGCCCCAAGCCTGCAGATACCGAAACAGCTTGTAGGTGTTGCCCGGAATGCTGCCAGTGTTATTCACCGCCCCAGCATCGGGGTAGAAGACAAGGCGTAACTGCTCAAAGCCCGGGCGTTCCTGCAGTTGCTCCAGATAGCTTCTGAGAGTCTCAAAGCCAAAGTGCCCTCCCGAGGCACCGATGAAGATCTGGCCTGAGAGCTCAGCTGCAATCGCACTCTTGAGCATGCCCTCACACAGCCCAACAATGCCTAGCACTGGCTGATTTGGAATTTGACAGGCTAGGGGTAGCTCGCCATTAGGCAGCTGAGGACCATTGCCACCCCCTTTCTCGCTGCTCCACCAGAGGTACTTGGGGGAGCCCGAGTCTGTCTTGATTTGGCCTCCCAGAATGCGACCGGTCGGGTCATAGCACCACAAGAGGATGCCCCGGCTGCCGACCAGTCGTTCGCCCCGTTGGTCAATACCGGCTAGAGCAGCACTCACACCTGCAACCTTGCGTCCAGGCATCAGGCTGCGGTAGCCCAAGCGCTCGATGACCTCCAGGTTCAAACCCCGCCGCAACAACTCCTGTCGGTGAGGTGTGCTGAGCCCTAACTGAGACTGGAGAGCTTGATATTGCCCATGCCGCTCATTCTCATGCAGCAGTTTGCTACGAGCTTCAGCAGCCTGTTGCTCTCGGTCTCGGCGTTGGCGTTCGCGGTCGAGTCGGTCCTGCCAGGACAGCTCCCCTTGCCGAGGCGCAATACGTTCCCGGATATCCCGGCTTGTGCAACCGCCACTCCAGCACTTGTACTTGCCGCTGGTAGTAGCGCCTTTAAGGGAGTTGCCGCCACAGACGGGACAGGTGGCTTCCCAGGAGCGCCCTCGTACCTTGAGGTTCTCTAGAGCTTCTAGATGGTCACGAATATCGAAAGCTTGGTGAGGCTTCCCTTGCTCGATAGGAAGGTTCATTAGCTCTACACTCCCTCCTTCCAAAGGAGGTGAGCCAATTGCTTGTTTAGAAATGCTTTAGACGATAGAGGTGGTTTTCTCTTGAGATTGGCAACTATAGACATGTAAGGTTTGCACACCCTGGCAATGGCTCAGCACTCGAAATTGCTGGTTGGATTTTGCCAGAGTCGCTGCAACTGGTTTTGACACTTCCTCAGACTTATCAGTCTGATCAGAAGCGTAATAAAAGCTGAAACCTAAGCGGGATAAGGGTTTCAAAATTGGGATGTCACTCGATCCTAGAGGTTTTGTCACTCGATCCTAGAGGTTTTGTCACTCGATCCTAGAGACACCGTAATAATCTTGTAAGCTTTATGTGGTAAGGGTTTAGCTAGATTTTTTAAGTAATTTCGGGCTATTACACGAGACACATAGCTCCGTTTGCAAATTGAGGTATGCACGCCTAGGGTGCGTTCCTGAAGCTCGAACCAGTGAGCCACTTCAGCTTTGGTCTACCTAACCCTAGCTGTCACCCGATCCTAGAAGCTGCGTAATAATGTTCTATCCCAGAGATGCCAAGGGCTGAGCAGGCTTTCGGAAGGTAATTCTAAGTATTACACCAGAGCCTAAGTCTTAATTGCAGGCTGCTCCTGGGCTTGACCTTCCTAGGAGTTCTAGGATCAAGTGACAACCATTGGATTGAATTTGAGGTGTCACTCGATCCTAGAAAATTCGTAATAGTGCTGTAACCAAGGCACAGCAAGGGTTTGATAGGAATTCCTAGACCAATCTTAGGCTATTACGTTTGAGCCCTGGCCTCCATCTTGCTGCAGCTAGACCGGAGCAGACAGCATTCCCAAACTAGGTGGTGAACTAGCTAAGTGCGAGCTGTCACCAGATCCTAGAGGCTGCGTAATAATCTTGTAAACCAGCAACTGCAAGGGTTTGTTAAGTTTACCCAGGGTAGTTCAAGGCTATTACGCTGGTAACCCATTCTGCGCTGAATGCTAATTTGAGCCTATCAAGGTCATTGGGGCAGCTTTCCCCTCAACCCTACAGCAACTCCAAACTCGTCAAGTTGCAGTTGGGGTACTGAATCTGACCTGTCACTGGATTCTAGAGGCTGTGTAATAACCTTAAAAACTGGAAGTAGCAGAGGTTCAACAGAATTTTTTGAGGGAAATTTAAACTATTACGTTGGAATTCAGGTCTGGAGACAGTGTTGATGCAAGCTACTTCTTCAAGTTTGATAATTCTGGAAGAAATTCCAGCAAGACCTGCTCCGTCAAGACCTGTGGCAACACTTTCTTAAGTTTAGTAGCTGTTTGAGGGCTGATACGTTTCCCCCCTTGGAGTTGAGAGACTAGGGGTTGAGATACACCCAGCTTAGTAGCGATTAGGCTTTGTTTGTCCCAATTCATAGCCTTACAAGCTTTCAGGACGTTTTCCCACTCTAAATTTGGTGGAGCCTCTTTGCGTTTCCATGTCTTGGTCTTGGTTTTGGTTTCTGTCTTAGCCGCAATCAAGGCGGGAATTCTACCTGGTGGTTTGATGGTGACTTTAGCCCCTAGCAACAGGTTGATGGTTTTATGCTCACAGTCTTTGGGCTTTACACTCTCGCTATTGGGCCTCAGCCACTCGGGATAGGTTTCAATGTTGTATTCAACGGTCCACTCTAGGTTCTTCAGCTGGCCTAGAGCTCTGTCCCAACGTTGTTTCAATTTATGAGCCAAGCGATGATCTCTACAGGCTGATTCAATCTCAGTTGGAGCCAAGCACATTGCCAAAAGAGTCCTTACTTCGTACTCTCCATTCAGTCTAATGGCACTATCTGCGGTTAAATTGACTGCGATTAGAAAAGCTAGTTCTTGGTGGTAGGGGTCAATCTTTAACGTAGATTTGGCAAGCCAACCAAATTCATATAATGCTGTCTTAGCCTTTTGGCCATGTTTATTAAAGAAAAACTCGGCCCATTTTCCGACTTGGACATTAACTTCTAGCTCAGAAGGGTTGTCAACATTACCAGTGACAAAATTTCTTTGCCCATATCGTTTGATATCAATGTGCCAAATCATTGAATTCATATCGCAGCTTACCTTTCCTAGATCCCATTTGATTGTGGCATCTAGCTTCCTAAGCAATCTTAAGCAGTGGTCTATTCGATTCAATTTTGAAGCTGTGGATAGATCTGTGCGATTGCTCCAACCCATCAATTTAATTAGACTCTCGTCTCCATGTACGGCGTACAATTTAAAAGAAATTTCCCAAGGGTTGGAACATTGCTGAAAGGCATAAGCTGAGAGTATCCAATGTAACTTGACAGCATCTTTACCAAACTGCTCAAACTGTTTTATAATTCCCCAAGCTGCTTTACCAGCGAAAAGCATATATTCCTGTTTTTCAGGATTTAAATCCTTAATGGATAAATCTATACTTCCTACGCTGTATTTGTCAGGAAAGTAGACAGCACTATCCTCTTGGCCGGGGTATTGTTCTATCCAGTTGTGGCACTGAATCAGTGAGCGTCCGGCAGTTCTCGATGGAGCTGCAGTGATAACTTGGGCCTCAGATTTACTGAGAAATAGTGGTTGTGGCGATGCTCTAAGCTTTTCATTTTTCCGCGGCCTTAGAAATTCTTCAAGAAATTCTTCAAAGTCTTCTTCTAGCTTACAATTGAGCAAGTTCGATTTTTGTAATAGTTCACTGGCTGTATAAAAAGCACAGGCACTAGTTACATCAGCCTCTCTCCAGGTAATCTCTTCACCTTCCCTTAGGTCGTTGGAATCAGGTTGGATAGATAATATGCCTGGTAGAACACAGTCTGCAGGGACCTCATTTCCTGCATCCCATTCATCTAATCTCGTTAAAATCCATTCAGCTTTTTGTAGCCAAAATTCTTCTTCGTCGAAGAAATTTAGGAAGAGATCAGTTAACTTGGCCGATGGCATTTTTGAAAGTGCACCCAGTTTTTCTGCTTCCTGATAAAATTGAAGCATATTTATCGTTTTCGATTTTCCTGACAGCTTCCTTGTACCCTGTTGAAAAATTCCTATCATTATATTGTTTAATACTAGCTCTATAAATGTTCCTGTACGCCGTAGCGTTTCAGCGTACTTTCGTACCCGCATAGGATCTACCATAATTCTGCTTTCTACAAAGTTTGCAGGGCCTGCGCTATTGGGAGTTTCGGATGATGTCCGGGCTCGGGACATATTTGATGCTCCAGCAATGCGTCAGTTGATTGAACGGTTCAGCCTGCTGATATTAGCGTAGCTTGCTTCTTAGTTTTAGCCTCAGATTTTACCAAGACTTCTGCTTCTCTTTGGAAGCACCGGTAATAGGAAGACCTATATCTCAGTAGTACAGGACGATAATAAGTCATTCATGAATGCTTTTTCCAATCCTATGACAAACCTAAAGCCGGTTGCAAGCCTTCAAATTGAATTGTATTAGTGAGAATTAAGAGTGACAGGATGAGCTAATCGAGGAGAAAAAGAATGATGTAGCCTCTGAGCCTCGGTGAATATGACCTTGCACAAAGTGATGAGGAGCCATTGCCTCCTTCCGATTGGGCACCAGCGCTTTTGGCCAATTTGTCTAGCGATGTAGAACCTCCGAGGAGACGATGCCAGCTCGATGCTAGAAGCTCCACCAATCGCCTTGCTGTTAGGTTTGGGGGTGTCTTCCTGTTGAACTTTGGCACTCATTGGACACAATCTAGATTGACAGGCCCAAGCCTGTCAGAATTTTGTGTGGACGGCAATAGTTCAGCTCTCCCCACTGCTTGCTTAGCAAGGTCTGCTTGTTCCTCCTATGGCAATGGCTCATTCATGACCTAAAATGCCCGCTCTGCCGCCGCTGTCCTCGCTCGCTTGCCATAACGCTGGAAGGTTGCCCTCGAACGTGCTGAGTCAAAGCCATCGCATGCTCCGATTCCATCCCCTCGCTGCCCTTGGCTGTTTGGCCCCTGGGTCAGAGACAAAAGGCTCTGCGGCTGCTAAGAACCCTCCCTGCTGCGCTGCGACTCCAGGTACCGGCTCAACTGCTCTCGCCCCTCTTGCATCAGGGGAACTGTCCCGGTGCTGTCGTCCTTGGCTTTGCGGATGTGCACCCGCACCCCGTCGAAATCCCCCACGTTCAAGTCACAGACCTCACTGGCTCTTAGCCCATGAGCGAGACCAGCGAAGATGGCTTGGTCCCTGAATTGATTTGTCTTCTTCGTCTTCAGGGCTTGCTGGAGCGTTTGCACTTTGGCGGGCAGGAGGTCGCGGGCTTCCGGCTCTGGAACTTTTTCCATCGCCACAGCAGGAGCAGGATTGAACTCAAGCGCGTGAGGATAAGCTTTATCGAGCCAGCTGAAGAAGCTTTTGACCGCAGCTAGGGCTCGGTTGACGGAGGTTGGGGCTAGACCTTGAGCCTTGAGATGCTCCTTGAACTGGACCAGTTGACGAGGGGTGATGTCCTTCCAGGAACGGTCCGTCCAATCCAGAAAGCGCTGCAGTTCCCGCTGGTAAGCTTTGCGAGAATTTGGGGCGAGCGAGCAGAGAAGAACTCCTCCACTCGCAGACAGTGCAGATCTGAGGGATAGTTTTGCTCAACACCCTCTGAAGTCGAAGGAGTGCCCCCATCGAGAGTAATCAGGTGGATGGGAGGCAAGGCTTTAGTCACAGGAAGTTACTAATCGGGTTCAGAGCTAGTGAATCTAAACAGAGGGTGGTGTTTCAGGAGACGAGGGCAGATGACTTCCTAGCAAGCGCTCAACGATACTGACCAACCGGTCTGTAGTCTGAGCCTGCTGCTGAGCTGTGTCTGCTACTCGTTCAATCTGCCCTTCAATCCGCACCATGCGCTGGTCCAAAGCTGTATAGCGAGCTTCCACTTGCTCCCGGTACTCTCCTACTTCAAGTCGGGTCATCGTCAGATGCTCTTCCTGCCGTCCCAATAAGTCCACAGCAACTTCTAGAGTGCGATTGAGGCGGTTGAGTGCCTGAAGCAGGTTTTCTGGTTCACTGCTTTGGTCGAAGCCATTGCCAGTCATCGTCGCTATTCTGTCCTTCACGAATTCTGCATCTGTCTATTCTGCTAGTGCCCACATACCTAGACTGAGACCCGGAGCGCCACTGGTTATGAAGGGCGATCGCAAGGCTAGTAGAGTCAGTGCTCCTTAGCACCTAGCTTATGGCATTGTCGAACGCATCAATGCCGTCATTCAGAACTATGACATTGTCCTGGCATCAGCATTGATGTGCGAGGTCATTCTCAAGCCGTCTTCGGCATCTTTCAGGGCGCTACTCCTGATGCAGAATCACGTCAGGCATTAGCACGAGTGCGAGAACCCGTCCCCCGCTTTGTCTGGGCAGCCCCTTTTGGTCCTGGCAAAATCGGTAATGGCAGCTGCCATTATCAAGATGTTGCTATCTCCACAGCCAAAGGCATCAAGTACAACATTGCTCTGCTGAAGGAAGTGGACTTTGACCTGGATGCTCAGAGCGATCCCATTACCCTGCGCACCTGGGCGAGGATGGCAGCCCGGGTCAACACCTCCATGTGGAACTATCGGGAGGAACTGCGCCGGGGCTTAGAAACCGAAGGGCATCAAGTGGCGATCGTCACAGCTGACTTGACCCAAATCCTCACCTCAGATTTCCTAGCTTTGTGTACAGAACTCTCAGACCTGTTGGGTAAGGAAGTGATTACCCAGGCGCTATTGCAAGACTTGAAGCAGGGGATACTGCAATTTCCAGGCTACGAGTATTTGGGCCGGCAACATGACCCAATCATATGTGAACAGGTCAAGACCCATATTGTGGCAGTCCGCGATCAAAACAAACAGCAGGAGGCGATTGCCGTTGCTAGTGCCCCAGATATCACTGCGACTGAATATGAAACCCTGAAAGACCAGCGAGCCAAGACGTTAGAGGAGCGGCATGTCGAGCGCAAGCATGAACTGCAACGCCGCTACCCAACTGCTATCACTCCAGAACTGAAACTTAAAGACGATGAGGGCTGGTATCCAAAGCTGCGCTTGCACTACTACCTGACGCACGACCCAGCGTTTGTCAGGTTCCGTGACCGCAAGGAATGGCAGGGTCATATCGATCGCGGCACAGGCAAAGTGGCGCTACAAGATGTGCGGCTACTGACAGCACAGGTGGAAGCGTTACGAGGCCTGAGCCTCCTATCCTTGCTGGATCCCACTCGTGAGGTAAGAGCAATAGACCCTGATGTGCAGCAGTTGGCTCGCTACTGCATGCAGTTCAGCAGGGATATTAAAACTCTCTTCGGGTTAACGATCACTGAGAAGATGAAACCGATCGAGGTCGTCCAAGCGCTGCTGAGCAGACTGGGGATTAAGTTAGCTTGTATCGGTCGAGATGTAGCAGATGACGGACGACGAGGGGGATTACGCGTCTACCAGTACCAGCCCCCAAGCGATGGTAGGGCAGCCATCTTCGCGCAGTGGCAGCAACAGGATGACCTTGCGCTCCAGGGGGAGCGAGCTGCCCAGACCGCTCTCTGCCCTGCACTAATTCCAACAGCTTCTGATCCACCCCCTGATATGTATGAAGTAAATCACTCAACCAGTGGATTACGGCAAGCTGAAGCAACTTCTCAAACAGAACAGCGTAAGCTTCTCCCCTCAGTAAAGCTGGTGGTAGACCGGTTAGCCCAACCAGTCAAGCAAGCCTGTCACTCGGGAGTAATGCAAGTTAGTAATGCCTCTGCTCATCTAAAGCAATTGAGCGATCGTCCAGAACCTATCACCAACTTAGATGTAGTTCTCCCTCACCAGTTGGGCAATAGTTCTTAGGGAATATAGATCTCCTAAAGGGATCCTCGATTAGTTGCACCAGCTTCAGAGGGTATTTAGGGGCCAAGCAGTTAGGGAGTTAAATCGAGTCGATGTTGTCGCGTATGACTTCCTAACTGCCCAACCATTGCCTTTTGTAAAACACATCAGCTGTAAGTTCTGAGCTGGCTACTGGTTGCGTAGACTCTCCAGTTCCTGCTTGGTAAAAGGGTTCTTACCTGCCTCTAGGGCAGCGATCCAGCGCTGTCGTCGTGCCTTTCGTTCTTGATTGTCAGTCCAGGCAATAAATGCCTGGAAGTCTTCAATTGCTCCCTGAGTATTGCCAGTTAGTGCTCTGGCTAGGCCACGGCTGTTCCGAATCTCGCCATCCTTAGGGTCAGGAGCCACTGCTTTTTCGCAAGCGTCTAAGACTTCAGCCGCATGTCCAGACAAGCTGCCAAACCAACAAAGGCTGTCCCAATCCTGGGCAGAGA
This sequence comes from Leptolyngbya sp. FACHB-261, assembly GCF_014696065.1. Classification (NCBI taxonomy): domain Bacteria; kingdom Bacillati; phylum Cyanobacteriota; class Cyanophyceae; order Leptolyngbyales; family Leptolyngbyaceae; genus Leptolyngbya; species Leptolyngbya sp. FACHB-261. The sequence continues at coordinate 39,803 of NZ_JACJPL010000016.1, forward strand.
TTTTGAGTGTGGGGTCTAGTTTCCGTGCCTCTGTGTAGGCTGCTAGAGCCTCTTCGATACTTCCACCTTCAACAAGTTTTTTTCCCTTCTCAAGTATGGCTGGGGCTGCCAATTGTCGTGCTTCTGCTTCTAGATTAAAAGTCAAGCTGGGATCCCACGTCATAGCTCTCCGGAGGGTACCAACTGCGCCCTTGACATCGCCTGCTTTTGCTTGTGTTTCAGCTTCCTTCACCAGAAATGGTGCGGCCTCCAGCAGATTAGCCTGTGTTTGACAAACTCTTAGTGTTGCCAACTCTTGAGGATTGGAAATCAAGTAACCCTCAAGCCATTGGCAGCCCCGCGCTAGCAGCTTATCCAAATTGTCAAAAGGCCACACACGTGCAGTGCCATCAGCAGAAGCGGTGAGAATAGTCTGTCCATCGGGACTGAAGCTGGCACTCCAGACAGTGTCCTGATGCCCCTTAAGCTCAGCGAGCTGCTTGCCGGAGCGGTCCCAGAGGCGGGCCGTGTTATCCCCAGAAGCGGTGAGAATGGTCTGTCCATCGGGACTGAAGCTGGCACTAGTGACAGTGCCCTGATGCCCCTTGAGCTCAGCGAGCTGCTTGCCCGAGCGGTCCCAGAGGCGGGCAGTACCATCATCAGAAGCGGTGAGAATAGTCTGTCCATCGGGACTGAAGCTGGCACTAGTGACAGCGCTCTGATGCCCCTTAAGCTCAGCGAGCTGCTCGCCGGAGCGGTCCCAGAGGCGGGCCGTGTTGTCATAAGAAGCGGTGAGAATGGTCTGTCCATCGGGACTGAAGCTGGCACTAGTGACAGCGCTCTGATGCCCCTTGAGCTCAGCGAGCTGCTTGCCGGAGCGGTCCCAGAGGCGGGCCGTGTTGTCATAAGAAGCGGTGAGAATGGTCTGTCCATCGGAACTGAAGCTGGCACTCCAGACAGCGTCCTGATGCCCCTTGAGCTCAGCGAGCTGCTTGCCGGAGCGGTCCCAGAGGTGGGCCGTCTTGTCACGAGAAGCGGTGAGAATGGTCTGTCCATCGGGACTGAAGCTGGCACTGGTGACCCAGCCCTGATGCCCCTTAAGCTCAGCGAGCTGTTTACCGGAGCGGTCCCAGAGGCGGGCCGTGTTGTCAGCAGAAGCAGTGAGAATGGTCTGTCCATCGGGACTGAAGCTGGCACTGTAGACAGGGCCCTGATGCCCCTTGAGTTGGTGTTCCTGAATGTCATTAAGGATGGTCTGCAGCGCCAATAGCGGAGTGGCTGTTGAATATTGTTCAAGTGACCTATTCTTGCCCAGCTCTTTCAGGGCTTGCCCAGCTCTCATCGCTGCTAGCAAGGCTTCCGACTGCTGAAACTGGAATTGCTGAAGTGCAGCTACGCCCTCCCGTTCTAGCCTTGTAACTATTCGAGCTTCTTCCAGAGTGCGAAATGCCCAAACGGTCATCACCCCAACTACTGCGGCTATTGTGAGCGTCACCCCCAGCACTACTGATCCGAAGCGAATCATCCGCCCTGATTTCTGCGCAGTCTTCGCCAAGCGCTGATTGGCGTCCTCAGCCTCTCGGCTTTTGCTGATGTAGTTCTGCTGCTGCTCTGTGGGCTGGGGCTCCTTCTGGCTTGCCTGATTTAGCCACTGCTCCGCCTCTGCTAAGTCACTTCCCCGCAGCAAAAAGCTGTCATTGCGTCCCTTGCCGTCCCACTCCAGCGCCCGCACCAACAAGCGAGTATGCGCCCGCACATGAACTAAGTCAGTATCAATAGCTTGAATCAGTGCTTGGAAGGCACGGTCAAAGTCATCCTGCTCCTGGAAATACAGCCAGTTGTGCTTGGATAGCTCAGGATGGAGCTGCTGCGGATCAAACCCCTCCCTCCGCACAATCGGTACTAAGCGCTTATTGTGTCTAACCGAGTGATCGATCTCCCAGGTGCAAATTTCTGAGGCTACCGAGTCCGGGCTAATAACAAACACAAAGGTATTAGCCGCTTCAATTCCCGCCTCAATCGCCTTCCGCCAGTCTGCTGTAAGTGGGATACTGTCCCAGTCCACCCAGGTATCTCGCTCACAGTTCCTTAGCGCTGCATGGAGCTTCTCCACAAACGCTTTATCCCGGCGCGAATAAGAGATAAAAACGTCAGTCCCAACACTTCGGGCTTGAGCGTCTAAGGTCGTCACAAAATGCTCCCAGTCCAGAAAAATCTCCAGGCTTGGCACCTTGCTATCACATCCGCTAAGGGAACGCTACTCTCCGAGCACTTCTGCAGATTCTATTCGTCTCAAGCTAGCGCCGGTCGCGTTCTAGGTCTGCAATCACCCGCTCAAACACCCACTGCTCTGTCTGCCCTAGATACTTGTGCTGCGCAGCCTGGAGCAAACGCTGTGCGGTACTGTGGCTACCCCCCACCATTGCCAGCAGCAACTGCTGAGTTTGGAAATCAACAAAAGGCGTTCTAATCACCTCACGACGGGGGCTACTGGGAGCAGCGAGCGAATTTACTGCCCAGTTCAGCTCTACTCTCCCTACGCCTCTAGTCGCTCCAATCGGCGCTCATGCGCCTCAATGCTCTCCCGCTGCGCCTCAGCCGTAGAGCGAAGTTCAGTAATCTGCAAGGTGTTTGCCTCAGCTATAGAGCGAAGTTCAGTAATTTGCAGGGTGTTTGCCTCAGCCGTGGTTCGCAGTTCGGTGATCTGTGTGGTGTTCGCCTCTGCGGTTTGCCTCAGCGCTTCCAGACCAACCAGAACCTGATCCAAGCGTTGCTCAGTGCGCGTCTGGGACACTGCCAGCTCGTTGAGAATAAACCAGATCTGTTCGGCTTGAGAGCCGTTGCCGTTACCGTTGCCATTGGTCATTCTTACTCCTCCACCTCTGCAACCAGAGCCCGCACTTCTGCATCAAAGTCTACCTTCAAGGCCACCGCCACTGCTCCATCTATTGCTCATCCAATAAGATGCAGTTATTTCTACGGCTCCTCTCCCATAACCTCATAGAACGCTCGTTCTGCCGCTCTCGCTCGCTTGGCATAACGCTGGAAGGTTGCCCTCGAAGGGTGCCGAGTTAAAGCCATCGCATGTTCCGATTCCATCCCCCGCAGCAGCTCTGTTGCAAAGGTATGCCGCAATCGGTGCGGGGTCCATCCCCCAGACCTGACGCTTTCTGCAACTGGACAAACACAGGTGGTTGGTAGACAGCTCGGTACGTCACTCGTTGCCCCTGGCTGTTGGTCGCTGAGTCAGGGCTTTGCGACTGCAAAGACCCCTCCACTCCGCGCTGCGACTCCAAGTATCGATTCAAATGCTCTCGTCCTTGGCTTTGCGGATCTACAGGTGTACCCCATCAAAGTCACCACGTTCAAGTCACGGACTTCACTAGCTCTTAGGCCATGAGCGAGAACGGCAAAAATAGTTTGATTCCTGAGTTGATTCGTTTCCTTTGTCTTTAAAGTTTCCGTATGATAATAGAGAAGTCTTGGCTGCTAAGGAGATTACAAGTTCTAGAATCTACGACTTGTGCGCTTGGCGTATGTTCAATCTACTCTGAATAATTGCAGTGGTTGGCTGTCCCACGAGCGAGCATAAGTGGGACAGCTGATGCCAAGTAACTTTATTTTTACGTTAGTGTTGTTATATGATGGCCTGTCTACGCAACCTTCTGGGAGCCACATAACAGCCCAATCGAGTTGGCGTTCGATCGAGCATTTCCAACGCAGAGCGTGTCTCTCTAAGATTCAAAGCAAGTAGCTGTTCAAACATCTGAAGACCAAGCTCACGGCATACGGGTTGGCGATGCAGCTTAATGGCGATTGTGGTTAGGCTTTCCGCTATAAATGCAGTAGATCGTGATGGATTTTTAAGTTCTGCACCTAGATCAATTAAACTTTTGCAGACTTCGGCTACAACTTCAGGATAGTTATCAATCAGTTCTTCTGCTTCAAGAATTTCGGTCAAATCTCTGGCAGATTCCAAGAGCACGCTCTGATTTTTGCAGACTGCTCCAAGGACCTTCAACATTCCGCTGTCTAACTCAAAGTGATCACGGCTGCAATGAAAGACTTTTGCCACAGCATATTGAACAGATGTGGCGGAGGAAGAGGCAAGAGTGTAAAGAATTTTTGCCGCAATCGCCCGACATCTTCGTTGAGACCATAGATGACTTGCTGCATGAGCAAGACCGCAAAGAACTGATTCATTGTCCTGAGCAGCAAGGTGAGAATGAATCCTCTGAATTGACCATTCATCCTGATACTGAAGGTAGTGGATTAGCAATAATTCTCCATATGCTTGATGGGAGAAGTTGGAGTTATTAGACCAGAGTATCTCCAGCCAGCCTTGTGCCGCTTCTTTAGGTTCGAACCAGCCGATCGTGCGTGAGATAAAATAAAGTGCCCAGGGATATTGAAGAACTTCCGGGCAATTTTGAATAACTTGGTTAAAGAGCTTAGTTGCCTCAGTGCGATTGCCATTCAGGAGTGGTGGCATCCGTGTTAATATATCGCACCAAACTGCTGGATGAGGTTCCACACCTATGTGCGATTTGATAAACTTTGCCCAGCCTTCCAAATTCGGAGGGCTTTGCTTGAGGTACCCCTCAGCGATTGCCCGCACGATATTACCTCTACCACCCGGAAGGATGTGTGAACCGCGAATACCAAAGAGGATGGGTGACCTTAGGTCAGAGCTTTGCTGCTCTTTACTTCTGTAGTGGTCTAACTCTGGTTGAGAATAGTTTGGCAACCAGCCTTCAAGCAGCGATAAAGAGGATTGTGGTAAGCCTTGATGTCGCTTAGCAATCTTTTCCAGAGCATGGGCGGCTTCAGAGCGAAAGTTCTCTGAAACGAAACCTTGCTGATCAAGCCCCTCAATGATATGAATTAAATCAATTGCTGGAAAATCAGTTCCAGCCAAGTCTTCTAGAGCGTCGCCCACGTAACTTTCATGCCGTTGAGGCTCCAATTGTGGAAGGATACGAATAAACCGTGATGGGTCATTCTTTACCAACTCGCCAAATTCGCGAGACTGTTGGATTGCTCCACCTGCACGTGAACGGTCATCAAACCACTGACGTTGGGGATGGTTCCATTCTGTTTCGTCAGATAACTCATTGAAAAGACTTAACAAATGTTGATCTGATGCATGGCTCATCTCATTGCTAGTCATGCGGGGTCCAACGTTTTGAGCAATTGTTATACCGCTACTCTCATTCAGATTAAACCAAGGGAGTGCGCGTTCCTCTTCCTCTTTCAACCGCCTTGCCTGGGGGCTCAAATATTCCTCAGGAATAGCTTGTAGGAGAGACAATCGATGTTCTCGGTTGTATGTGCGATATCTACGACGAATGTCCACATCCCTGTCACCCTGGATCTGCCAGTAGGTAAACTCCTGAATTGTCTGCTCAAGTTGCTCTCTATCCTTTGGTTGGAGGTGAGGAAAGATAGCTGCAATCAGTTTCTCTGTTTCTCTATGGCGACCGCTACCCATCTGGCTACCCAAACTGAATCGCCTCGGATCCGCCAACAGATAGTTCGAAATCCTTGTAGCTTCCTCTGAAGCGACTACCTCGAGCCCACATGCTACTAACTGATGAACAATTAATAGGTCTGAATTTTCATTTTGCTCAACAAAGTTTAAAAAGGTAGACTTATCCTGTTTCGCTAACTTAGTGATAGCTGTGAGCAAAGACTGAATAATTTTGCTTCTAGAAAACTCGAAACCACCCACTTGATCCCAGCGATAACTGAGCATATCAGAGTTTGTATCGTATAGAATGTGCTGAATGAGATCTGTGAACCAGGGCCACATTAACTCCAAAAAGCTTTGCGGATGTACTTCGGCAATTTTCTCAATTTCGTAAAAATTGCTTTCGTTTTCAAGTAGGGCTTTCAATGGACTCAATGGAGCATGTCGATAAGCATGAACTGTGCGTTGGACTTCATCGACATCTGACGGCAAGACTGGGGGCATCATCTTACTAGCCTCGGTTGCCTGTGTTAATAAGCAATCCAAGTGACCACGGATAACTCTCGCAGCCTGATTAGGTAAAACCTCAGCTATCCTTTCAGCAATCGCAGCAACACTATGCCAATCAACGTTAGAACGTTGAACCACCTGCTGTATTAGCCGAACTCTTTCAGAAGTCCATTGCCCAATATCCCAAATGACTCGGATGATCAGGAAATCGTATGTCTTATCATCCAACCAATACTCTTCCAACAGGTTCCAGATATCCTCTGGCGCGGAATTTGCCGCTGCTGCCAGAAATGGAGAACAGTACATCGCCTGCTCCACTGGTTTCTCTAACCATTGGGTAAATTCAGGGCGATCGCGCAAACGTTTGAACCAGCCAGAACTCCCGGTCGTGGCATCCAAAACTTTGATTCCTTCTACTTCTGAGTTGAGTAGAGGAATAAGTAGCCTAGCTTCAACCAAATTAGGACTAGATTGCGCTCCCACAAACTCAATCAGTAGACTGCGAATGTGATGCCTTATCTGCTGCTGTGAGGTTTGCAGCAGAGTGGTTAATTCCTTCTGATACTGTTGAGTAGCTGTGCCACGTAAATAGTTCAGACCTCTTAATAAAGTAGGTCGAATGAATAGACCATCCTGTCGCTCTAGAACAAGATCTGTCAGGGATTGTGAACCACTAGCAAAGGCACGGGCAAGGGTATGGTCATAGTAAGTTTGGTGACGAAATCCGATGTTGCCATTTTCTGGATTGGTCATTAGTAGACCAGCATGCTCCAACGCTCGGCAGATTTCTGGAGATGCGTCAGCAATCGCATTTGGTACCCACAGGACTTCTTCTTTAGTCATGCGGTCAGCAAGCCTTTCTAGAAATGCCACACACTTTTCAGCTTCTGGGTGCTTCTTCACCCGTTCCTCCCACAGGCGGTCTAATAGCCTCTGAGAGGATGTAAAAATGTCTCCTAGTTGGGCAACATCAAGAAAAACATTCAGGTGCAGTGGATTCTGTAATAGCTCTCGGAGGGTCTCTCCCATACTTGCAGGTTGATGTCCCGCTGCTTCCAGTATTGGGGAAATAGTTTCCCAGGCAGGAAGGCTCAAGAACAATTGCTTGATTTCTGCCAGTCGAGCAAATTGAGAACCGTAGCGAAATTCAAATTCCCGACAGGTAGCAATAATATGAACGTTTTTACTTCCAGACAACCTCTGAGTTAGAGACAGAAGTAGGTTCAACCGTTGGGATTTACGATCAAGTAGCTCAGAAACAGCGTCTAACTGATCGATCAGAACAACAATTTTCTCTTTGCTAGCAATTGCATGAACGGTATCACTGGGAGGTAACTCAAGATGCAAGTCAAACTGTAAATCCTCAATGGTATTGATGGCTCCGTTTAACTGGTCAGCTTTAATTGCCAAAACTGAATAGCCTTGTATGACTAGCTCATTTCCTAAGGTTGCCATCAATGCTGACTTACCCGATCCAGGAACACCTAGAACGATCGTTGTAGATGATTCTTCCACTTTGATACGGTTCAGCAACTCGTCCAATTCAGAACGTTTGATTTGCTGCTTGTTACTGAGTGTATGCTGCCAACTCAGCAACCCTTTTGATGCATCTGCCACATTCTGTTTGAGTTTGGTGTATTTAGCCGAACTTGAACTGAGAAGAGAACCAGCTTCTAATTTTGCCAAAATTGCAAAGGCAAAGGCACTTGCGTGTTGAGCTGCAACTATGCTTGCTGTGGTAGGGCCGGTAGCGGCATCCTGGCCGATCACATGGGTGATGCCTCGAATAATTAGAGCATTAGTGTCAGCATTGGCATGGACTGCCTTTAGGACACCATACCCTGTGACATCTACCGCCAAAGCATCTCCGTGGTTCGCTTGTAAAAGCTGATAGACTGCAGATTGATTGGAAGTAATCTCCTTCTCACCTGCCGCGATCGCTCCGACAAAAACTTTTGGTACCCAGTTTGGCTTTTCCCTCTGGATGCGCTCTAACCAATCCTCTCGCTTCGCTTCTGCTTTCGCACGCTGTTCCAGCACATAACTTGCCAGCTCTAGTTTCGGTGTCGGTAAAAAGCCAGATGCTGTTACCTTACCAGTCTCATAACTATAGACCTTGATCGCAGCGACAACATCTGCCGCAGTAACATCCTTCAATCCAGCCGCTACCCCGACTGACAGAACTACGTTGGGCCGCCAATGTGCAATTGCCCGTTCTGTCTCCATCGCTGCATCAGAATTTTCTAAATTGACTTGGGCGACCACGACCTTCCAAGTTTTTCCGTTTGCAGAAAATTGCCCCGATTCATAGACCGTACCTTGCGGATGCGTTTCCTCTGCAAGATGTATCAAATGAGTACAAACAGCATGGTACTCATCAGGAAGAGAGGTTAGGATGACTGCGCAAGGCATTTGCAAATACCTTTATCACTGGCTATCATCTTATTTTGGCAAGCCTGTAGAGATTCGTCCACTCGTAGTCATAATTGTTCCTACTAGGGAGTATTTTGGAGATGTTTCATAGTCCCTCGAGTTTAAAGCATAAGTCAGTCTACAGAACACAATTTACAATCATGTTCCAAAGCCAAACCCCGTACCAAGTGGGCGGATCTTTTTGAGAAAAACAGCGAATAGAAGAAAGAGATATGGAGCGAAGTGGGAGGTCTAACAAATTAGAGACTAGCGGAAAATCAAAAACTTGATTTAAGTATTTTCACCTCTTTGCCAGGATGTTTTGAATCTCCCAACAAGCAAGATTGAAGCCTTTCTTTTTTTTCCGGATAATTATCCTATTGATGGTAAGTACAGAATGAGTACCTACCATCAACATTCTTCGTATGTATCCAGATAATTTCAATGGTTATAGTTTTGAGCAATTAACATGGTGGCGAACTAAAATTTTAGCTGACTTACAGCAAGCGGAAGAACAGGCGATAGATGCGGGCATAGACCCAGAAGAATTAAAGATAATTTTATCAAAAGGTATAGCTTTGGGGAAAGTTGAAAGCAAAATAGACCTGTTGCGAAATAGGAGGAGGAGAGTAAAGTGATTTTTAAAGTGATTTTTAAGAGTCGTGTTGGGGTGCGCCAACCCCATGATCGATATCGCTAGAGCCTGTCCTCCAACCGTTTGATGAAAGCCCTCACTGGGCTCTCTCCTACTGAGTTCCAACACTTGCTCCCTAGTTTCGAGGACTGCCTGCAAACAGCCAATCCCTCCCTTCACCGGCAGCGCCAACGAGCACCAGGAGCAGGACGCAAGCACACCCTCGCCGAGGCCAGTGGCAAACTCTTCTTCAGCCTGTTCTACCTCAAGTGCTATCCTACCTTTGATTTGGCTAGCTTTTTCTTCGGCGTCAACCATTCTCAATGCCATCGCTGGCTGCACCAACTGCTGCCCATCCTTGAGCAAGCCCTGGGCCGAGAACTAGTGCTGCCTAAGCGCAATATTAGTAGCGTTGAGGAGTTCGTGCAGTTGTTTCCAGAAGTCAAAGATGTGCTGGTAGATGGCACAGAACGTCCCATCCAGCGCCCGAAGAACCAGGACCGACAGAAAGCTAACTATTCAGGCAAAAAGAAACGACATACGAAAAAGAATCTAGTCGTCAGTGATGGGCAAAAGGTGCTGATGCTGAGCGCAACAGAAGCCGGGAAGCGGCACGACTACCAGATGTTTAAGTAGTCAGGCTTAGGGGATTTCTTTGCCGGTGAGGGTTACCTGTGGGTGGACCTAGGCTTTCAAGGAATAGGTGATGACTACCCCCAGTTACAAGTGGTCATTCCTCATAAGAAGCGACGCGGGGAACAGTTGAGTAAAGAACAGAAGAGAATCAATCGTATCATTGCTCAAGGGCGAATCTTTGTTGAGCATGTGTTAAGTGGCATCAAGCGTTTAAGAGCCGTGAGCGAGGTATACCGGCATCGACGAGAGGGTGTTGAGGACCAATTCATGTTGCTTGCCTGTGGCTTGTGGAACTATCACTTGAAGTTTGCAGGATAGAGCAATTTGAGCCAATGAGATTTGGATACCCCCTTAGTAATTCTCTGTTATTTCGCAACTTCTCTAATGCAGAATCACTTAGATTAATTTCTAATTTATTAGAGAAATCGCGAAATAGTAGGTGATTGCTGAGAGGGTCCCTGAGTTGCGTTGGTTCAAATGATCTCCTTGCAACTTCAGGTGATATAGGTAGACAACATTAACTGGTTCTCAACACCCTCTCGCCAATTCTGGTACACCTCTGTCATAGCCTCAACTGATTGATGCCATTCAAGGCACGTTCGTTAAAGGCTCTCCCCTTAATGATTCAGTTGACTCTCTTTTGCTCTTGACTAAGCTGTTCCCTCGCCGCTTCTTGTGGGAAATTACCCCTCCCACTGGGGATAGTCATCACACATTTATTGAAGGCCCAAATTCACCCACAGGTAACCCTCACCAGCAAGATAATCCTTTAAGCCTGCGTGCTTAGACATCCGGTAGTCGTGCCGCTTCTCCACTGCTGTCACGCTCGCCATCAGCACCTTTTGCCCACCGCTGACTACCAGACTCTTCTTCGTATGTCGTTTCTTTTTACCTGAGCCATTGCCCTTGAGGTGCGGCTTATCCTTTGGGCACGAGATGAGACGCTCAGTGCCATCCACCAGCATATCTTTAACTTCTGAAAACAACTGCACGAACTCTTCAACGGTACCAATCTTACCCTGGGCAGCCCTAGTTCTTGACCCAAGACTTGCTCGAGAATGGGCAGCAGTTGATGTAGTTTAGGATGCCCACCCTGTGGGTGACGATTGAGAGCGGTTGGCTCTGAAGAAAAAGTCAGCCAAGTCGAAGGTGGGATAGCACTTGAGATGGAATAAGCTGAAGAAGAGTTTGCCGCTTGCGCCAGTGAGGATGGACTTGCATCCTGCCCTTCGTGGTGATTTATACTGATGAGGGGAGAGGCTAGCTGATTGCAGGCAGTAAGTGTTGAAACTCGGTCGGAGAGAGCTCAATAAGGGCGTTCATCAAGCGTTTTGAGACAAGGCATGTCTATATCGAGCATGGGTTGAAGCACCCTACCTACCACGACTACTCAGAAATCAGTGACTCAATTACTACTATCCCGCAGCAGAACTCTTGACTGGCTTAAAGGCTGAGTCTTATCTTGGAAGATTATTTCTTAGATTATGAATGTAATCAATCATTTCCAGTTTAATATCTTCTGAATAACGTTTAGGCACAGCATCTTTGAGGTTTTGTAGAGCTAATGTGTAAAATCTACCTTCTTCAGGTTTAAATGTTCTCCTTTCTTCCAAGGTAAATAGGCTTCCCTCTTTCTTAAGAAATGAATATATGGGCGGTTGATCCAAGAGCTTTCTGTGTTTTGTTAGTAAAGAGTTTTGAATATTTTCTAAATATTTCTCAAATTCCCAGTTAATTCGATTTTCTAAACTCTTATTACTTTTTACTACCCGCTTTAAATTAGGGCAATCCTCAAAGGCATCATTAACAATCCTTTGTGCTAGACTACTTCGACTAGTAGATAGCCAATCCAATACTTCTTTCAGAGTAGGACTAATATAAGGTTCCAAATGCTGATCAAGCTGAGATAGTTTGTATCGCTTCTGCTCAATATTTTCCAATGGCCGAGATTTGTCTGTCCTTAAAAACTCCTGCGTTTCCAGGGCTGTCATTGATTCTGACCTATTATCTAAGGAAAACTTTGCTAAAACCTCAAAAGTAAAAGCACTGGCATGATGAGAAGCCTTCTCCTGCCGAACCTGTTCAGATTCTACAGAATCGTCATTTTTGCCGTCAATCAAATCGGAAATTCCACGGATCACGAGCGCCTTGATGTCTGGGTAAGCAAAGACTGCACTCAGGAAGCCAAAACTCTCCATCTCAACAGCGATCGCGTCATTGTAACTTGCCCTAATGAACTTGAAAACGTCTGACTGTTTGGAAGAAATAACTTTCTCCCCAGCAGCAATGGGAGCCACAAACACATGGGGCCGAGAAGTTAAACTACTAGATAGCCGTTGTAACCACTCTCCTTTTCTCGCCTCCGATTTAGCTCTTTGCACCAGTGCATAAGCAGACTGCCCTAATGCAGGTCGGGTGAAGAATTGATTGTCTACCTTACCTGACTCATAGCCGTAGACCTTTGTTGCTGCGACTACATCACCGATCGCAACGTCTTTGATCCCTCCAGCAATCCCAACAAACAAAAGGACGTCAGGTCTGAAGTATGCGATCGCCCGTTCTGCTTCCACGGCTGCTCCCGCATTACCTGCTCCCACTTCGGCAATCCCAACTTCCCATACCTGTCCGTTCGCAACGAATTTCCCCCGCTCGTAGATTGTTCCCTGGGGATGCATTTTTTCCTGGAGATCCGTCAGATGAGTACGAACAGCCGAGTATTCAACGGATAGAGCAGTCAATATCACTGCACTAGGCATGAGCTAACCCTTCAAGTAACCTAAATACTCACTATTCTGACTACTGGATGGTGGTTTGCCTAGAGTGTGGAGAATTTTTTGACTTGCTGAGGAATGGTTTCTAATCCGTCACAATAGTTGCAGGGTTCGAAGGAGGCAGGTATGGGCAACAAAGACCAGATCCTTGAGATTTTCTTTAAGGAATATGACAAGCTGAAGTCGGAGCAGGCTCAACGGATTGGCTTTCGGGATAACTTGCTCTACGTGACTTTGGGTTTGTTTGGAACAGTCGTCTCGTTTGCAGTTTCTAACCCATCCAATTACTACGCTTTGCTGGTGGTTCCCTGGGTATGCCTGATTCTGGGCTGGACCTATATAGTCAATGATGAAAAGATTTCGGCAATCGGCAGGTATGTCCGTTACAAGCTAGTTGATAGGGTTAAGGAATACACTGGTTATATGGATGTAGACACCCTATTTGGTTGGGAAATTGCTCACCGCGACGACAAGCATCGTAAACGACGCAAAATCCAGCAATTGATTGTGGATGAAATTACATTTGTCTTTTCGGGGGTGGTTGCTCTAGCAGCATTCTGGTTTCTAGTTCCCACGCCTCCTTTAGGTGTGACGATCCTGTCTTGGGCGGAGCTTCTACTTTTAATCGTTTTGGGAGTTGAAACGTTCATTTATGCTGACCTGGAAAAGGGACAATAGGCAGTTATAGCTCCAACAGGAGTAGTGTATAAGAGGGTAGCATCAACAGAATCGCGAAAGGGAGCAGAGACTGAAATATTTTCTGGTGGGAAAACTGTCACTGGCTGGTAGCTTTGAGCCTGTGAATACGGCAATAGGTAGGGTAATTCACAGCTCGTGCTTTTGATTAGCTGCTCAATTTTTCCAGTAGACCTCTTGCATGAATAGCGAGAAAGTAAGAGTTCATAATTGAGCAGACTTGCAATCAGGTTGACTCGCAAGCCAAACCTCCTCCTGTGATGGCGGTAGCGCTCGGCTAAAATGCGGAATAGCTTCAGTCTGCGATTGGCCTGCTCAACTACCACTCGTCCATCCGGCCAAACTCCGATTGTACTGTTGTTTCGCTACCGCTAATAATCGTTTGGGCGGCTTACGGGTAGGAGACGACCATTGACATGCAGCTTGGCCAACCCTTGATAGCCCTTATCCGCCAGACTTAACTGCTGAGGATGAAAGCGAACACCACTGCGCTTGAACATTCTATGGTCATGCACCCGTCCTCGACTATAAGCAGTACAAACAATCAGACCACTCTCCTGCTCAACCAGGAGTTGCGCTTTGAGGGTGTGCCGTTTCTGTTTGCCACTGTCGTAACGACGCTGTTTTTTGGAGGCGTTCAATGGGTGTTTCTATCGCACCCACAACTACCCTATTCCATCGGTAAGCTGAGGCCTCGAAAGAGCCCGCACGCGATGAGCAGGTTCTTGACCTTCTGCACAGTTTGGCAGACCGTTGCTTCACAATGCCCCAGGTTTGGGTGACGTGAAACTAGGTACCCGCCAATAGCCTAAGCGACTGGCAGTTGGTCCTCAAATGTAAGCTTGCACTGTCCCCTAAGCTTGCCTTGGTAGTCTAGGTGAGAGGCGGTTTGAAGCTACTGGCTTTGAGGGTTCGAAGGCGCTCGTAGGTCATCTTCTGCTCCCGTTCTGACCTACTGACATCCTCTAAATCATTTGTGCAAGAGGTCTAGTGGCCTGAGCCCCATCACGCTATAGGGAAATCCAACACATGGGAGGCAAAGCGCCTTTCTCATTAGGCAAGAGCCGTTGACCCCTCTCGACCTCGAACCCGTCGGTAGCGCCGAACCAAGGCGAATTCCAGAGGCCCAGCGCAGCTCTAATGTGGGATAAGTCAACGCATTATCTTACAGACCAGGGATTGTCGAGGTTTATGAACGGCTTATCAAAAAGCTCACCCTTCTCCCCACCTCCAACCTGATTGGTCTAATGGGATTTTTCGAATGGCAACCGAACCGGGTCACTGGTGTGGCAGAAATGCTAACAAATTCACCCTTGGCCAGTACCAATGCTTTCGAAGAGCTCCAAACTTCGCTGCAAGCAACTGGTAGTCAAGGATCTGGCCGGAACTTCTCCATCACAAACATTAAGGGCACAGGAGCAACCGGAGCTTTTTGGGCGATACGAGAGAATGTTTCAGTCCGACTTCTAAGAATGTTTGTGGCAGGACGTACCAACCAAATCGATATTGACAAATTGATTACTTGTAAACGAATGGTAACCCCTAATATTCAAGGGATCCACACGTCATACCAGCACAGCAGGTCAAAGCTGGAATGGAGATAGCGATCCCGCCATCACTGGCTATGCAGCTAAGGGGAGCCCAAAAACTGGATGGGAACCAGTACCGTTGTAAGGGATCTGAGCGATAGATATTCTTGTCCTAACCAGAAGAACGTGAGCGACCTGTCTGAGCCTGAGTGAGCGCCTTACCAGCTCTGGGCTGAAGCAGAAGAAGCTATTGTCAAAACCTCTAAAAATTACTCGCAGATTCTAGGTAGCGCTTGAGTTCTTGTGACATTTCTTCACTAATTGGAACACTCCTATGCAATCCATAGGAGGTAACTTGACAGATGATTCAAAATCTACCAACACATAAGCGTTCGAGAAGTACCCGGGTAGGGTACTTCTCGAACGGGATGAATCTGACAGAATGCTGTATGTAGGTTAGAACATTAACCAGGATCAGATCAAAGGATTCACATCACCCTCCTCTAAGAAGAAGGAGTTACAAGCCTCACCGAGGCTAGTACATAGACATTAGGTAAAGAGCTCTATGACTCCCACAAATAGCGCTCTATGAGAATCAAGGAGATCAGCTTGCTAGAAAGTTCCTAAATGCACGGCCTGCCTTGGAAAAGGGGCGAGGGAAGGGCCGCCTGTGCCTTCTTCCCCCATCTGACGCTGAATACGGCTTTTTGAGCTTTTGCCAACAACGCTTGCTCAACCAGTTCAGAGCGCTTCTTCAACGGTCATAGATTCTGCTCTCACGGGCATGCCAGCTAACGTGCTTCGTAGTTCCACACTTCATCATCGTCCATGTTGGTGCTTAGTAATAGCGACTCTATTGCCCACTGGAGAAATTTATGTCTTCTTTTTCTCTACTCGCAACAATATGACCCTACGCCAATGTTTGAAACTTACAAGTGAGCTTTAGATCTTCTGCCTAACCTTTATCCGACTTTTTCCCACCTTTATCCGACTTTTTCCTATCTCGAGCTTGCTGCACAGCAGGTAAAGTGAGCTCAGAAATTGCACCAGGGACAGAACTCACAGTTTCAGCTTGCAAGGCTCGCCGTAACAGTTCTTTGTACTAGAGAGTCACTAGGCTCTCTAGGTTATCTCATCACCCTCGTAACTATCCCTAGAAGAAATTGTCATGCCTACAACTTACACTGGAACAAATTTAAACGAGCTAGTCAGCGGACTTGACAAACTCTTCAGCACAATTCAGGCTGCAATTAATACCCAAGTTCTTAGTAAAGAACTACCTATCTTCGGCAAAGGCTTAGACAACTCCTTATCACTACAAGATTTATGGAAATCTAGTGTATTTGATGGCGTAGCGCTCACTGTTGAGAATATTGCTGCAAAACTCGCCGAAGCAACCCGGGGATTGGTCTCAGTCGCATCTCAGGACGACAGTGAGATTAAGTTTCAACTTAATTTAAACTCTGTTAAGCCTCTCAAAGACCGTCTAATTGATGCTGACTTAGGCATTCCCAACATTGGGTTCGATGTCAAAGGACAGGCAGAAGCAGATCTGGGCGCCAAGTTCAATTTGGATTTCGGCGTACGGAAGGATAGCGGATTTTTCCTTGACACGTCCAAAGCTGACGAATTCACCTTTGAGCTAAACTCCTCTCTGTCATCTTTAGAGACGTCCGCTGGCTTAGGTTCATTTAAGCTGGATGTGCAAGACAATGGTACTCGATTTAACGGTAAATTCTCTCTGGATTTACAGGATATCGATACTAACAACGTTATTACTGCTTCTGAAGTTAGCGCAACGCTGAATGGCAGTGCCAATATTGGACTCAAAGCTAAAACAACATTGGGAGATTCTACTGTTCTGCCATCGTTTAACTTTGATTTCAATGCGAGCTTGCAAAATGTATTTACTGGAGAACAACCAAAAATCGCGTTCAACAATATCAATGTTGGGCTCGGCTCATTCGCTCAACAGTTTGCTGGACCAGTGCTGGATAGTGTGAATAGCGTTATCTCGCCGATTCGTCCGTTGCTAGATGGTTTGACCAGCAACATTGATTTTTTAACAAATGACTTACCCAGCGGTTTAGGTCTTGCGGGAGTGCTGGATGTTGAAACAGTCGCTACGCCTGGTGAAGTGACATTACTAGACATCTTTAAGCTGATTGATACGGTTAAGCCGATTCCTGGTCTCAATCAAAGCTTGCAATTTTTCAAGGCAGCAAAAGAAATCACCAATTTAATTGATATAGTTTCAGAAATTGTTAGCCCGAACAGCATCTCTTTGGGCAATTTTGAATTTGATCTAAGCAATCCTAAAGGTGCGACTACTAATCCCACTAGCACAGCCGCGATTAACTCTCAACTGAGCACTTTTGTACCTGGACTTAGCAGCTCATTAGATTCACTTACTGGTCTCCAGTTTCCAATTTTAACGAATCCGTTGGAGGGATTTAACTTACTTCAACAACTGGCTCTGCCAAACGTTTCTACCTCTAATCTATTGTTGGGCAGAACGAGCAATTTGTTTCTGTACGATATGCCAGCGCTGCAACTGGGCATCACCAATGTAAATGTTCCCATTCCAGTCATTCCACCGCTATTTGCCAAGATTGGGGTGGAAGAATTTACTGCGGAAGCAGATTTTGCTTTTGGCTATGACACGGAGGGAGTTACAGCAACGCTTAGCAGTGGCGACGTATTTAATGGCTTTTTTGTCAGCGATCGCGCCAATGCTGATGGCACGGGACCTGATGTGGACGAAGTGTTCTTGCTAGGTGATTTTGGGGCGAAACTCAGTCTTGATTTTGGAGTCGGTGAGCTAACAGGTGGTGGCATCATTCGCACCCAGGCAGGATTTGATCTAGCAGATTCCAATGGAGATGGCAAAGTTCGGATTGATGAACTAAAACCTCCCTTCTTCGACGAAACCTCCGGCAGAATTTCTGCCTTTCTCAGAGCCGAAGCCCGGTTGGCAGTGGGAGCTGCAATCGTCAAGAAGCTGCTAACCGATCCAGTTTATTTAGTAAACCCTGTAGCAGGGGTGCTAAAAGATCTCGCTAAAGAAGCGGGCTGGCTCAATGACATCGGCGAGTTTGTGGGGCGTACCGTTAAAAGGGTTGTAGAGGTTATCGAGAGTATTCCCGTCATTGGGGATATTGTGTCAGCGGTAAAAGAAGTCTTTGAAGAAGACGAGAGCAAGCCAGCGGACGTACTGTTCCGCATCGATAGTCCAGAGGTGGTTCTGTGGGACTTCAAAACGGGTGCAGGGGGCGGTTCAACTAGCTCTAAAGCGTTGGTCGGCGACGACAACGACAACGTGTTAAACGGTGGTTCCGGTAAGGACGAGATTTTTGGACGCGGTGGCAACGACTTGCTAAATGGCAACGGCGGCAATGACAAGCTGTTTGGTGAAGCCGGAAATGACACGTTAAACGGTGGTGACGGCAACGATATTTTAGACGGCGGTGACGGCGACGATCGACTCTCTGGTGATGCTGGCAACGACACTCTAAGTGGCGGGGCTGGCAACGATGTGTTGGAGGGCGGTAACGACGACGATCGCCTGAACGGCAATGAGGGCAGCGATCGACTCGCAGGTGGAGATGGAAAGGATGCCTTGTATGGAGGGATGGGTAACGACACGCTCACTGGGGATGAGGGCAATGATGAACTGTTTGGCGAAGCCGGAGACGATTCTTTAGTAGGTGGCAACGACAACGACCTGCTGGTAGGCGGCGATGGGGCTGACGCATTATTAGGCGGCGACGGTACTGATGATCTAGTTGGTGAAGCCGGAAACGATCTGCTAGACGGCGGTGCTGGCAATGATCGTCTGTTTGGCAGTGAGGGTAGCGATCATCTCTTGGGTAGTGTTGGTAACGATCTACTGGACGGGGGTACAGGCGATGACACTCTGTCAGGTGGTGAGGGTAGCGACAATCTAGCCGGAGCTGAGGGCAACGACACCCTCAGTGGCGACGCGGGCAACGATACGCTCAACGGCGGTGTAGGCGACGACTCCCTCTTAGGCGGGCTGGGTAACGACCAACTCCTCGGCGATGTAGGCAACGATACGCTAGACGGCGGTGCAGGTGACGATCAACTCAACGGTGGTGACGGTAACGACAGCTTATTTGGCGACAGTGGCAACGATGCCCTGTTTGGCGATGTAGGCAACGATACGCTGGATGGCGGCAGCGACAACGACCGCCTGATTGGCGGTGATGGAAATGATCGGCTGCTGGGACAAGAGGGCGATGATTTACTAGCGGGTGGCAACGGTGATGATACGCTCTTGGGCGGTCTGGGCAACGATCGCTTTGCCGGACAAGAAGGCAACGACCAATTATCTGGCGAAGCGGGCGATGATCTGCTCACAGGAGGGAATGGCGATGATCTGCTGAATGGTGGCGAGGGCAATGACCAATTATTTGGTGAAGCCGGAAATGACACGCTGAATGGCGGCAGTGGCAACGACTCTCTCGAGGGCGATACAGGCAACGACCAATTGTTGGGTGAAGCAGGCGATGACACGCTTAGTGGCGGTACTGGTGATGATCAGCTAGCGGGCGATACAGGCAGCGATCTCCTAGTAGGCGGCGCAGGCAACGATTTGATTGATGGCGGCAGCGAGATTGATACGGTTAGCTATGCCAATTCTCCGACTGGAGTCGTCGTCAACATTGACGAAACCAGCAGCTACAGCAATCCAGGCAGCACTGTTGATCCTGAACCCGCCTTCACGATCGCTGCTGGGTCTGCTACCGATGGCTTCGGGACAACAGATACCCTGCAAAACCTGGAAAACATTATTGGTTCGGACTTCAACGACGTTCTGATTGGTAATGCGGCTGAAAATGTCATCCTGGCTGGAGCCGGAAACGACCTGGTGATTGGCAATGCCGGGAATGACACGCTGGATGGCGGTACAGGGGTTAATGTCGTCAGCTATCGCCGTGATCCAGAGGCAGCGTTCATCAGCCTGGAGGACGGACGCGCGATCGACGGATTCGGCACTGTGGATAGCCTCAGCAACTTCCGAGATGTGGTTGGGTCACAGGGCAACGACACGATCGTTGGCGACGGTCAAGACAACATCCTCTACAGCGGTAGCGGCAACGATCGCATCGAAGCTCGCGGCGGCAACGACCTAGTTTTTGGCAACGATGGTATTGACGCTCTCTTAGGTGAAGACGGTGATGACAAGCTGGTGGGTGGAGCCGGGGCTGACTTTCTCAACGGTGGCAACGGCATTGATACGGCATCCTATTTCACTGCCTTATCGGGTGTCACCGCTAACCTGACGATCGCCAGAGGTACCAGCGGCGATGCCAACGGAGACACTTTTACTCAAATTGAGAACCTGGAAGGCTCCGAATTTAACGATCGTCTGACTGGGGATGCTCAAGCTAACTATCTGTGGGGTTTGGGTGATGATGATTTCTTAGATGGCCGCGAAGGCAATGACACGTTAGACGGTGGCACGGGCAACGATCGCCTATCCGGTGGAGACGGCAATGACCTGCTGTTCGGGCAAGCCGGAGACGATGCTCTAGACGGAGGTGACAGCAACGACACCCTAGTCGGCGGCAGTGGTGATGATTTTCTCGAAGGTCGCGCCGGGAACGATCGTCTGGAGGGCGGTGACGGCGATGATACCTTCCTAGGCGGAGAGGGCAATGATACCCTCTTCGGCGAAGCCGGAAACGACAACTTAGATGGCGGCGATGGCAACGACAGCTTAAGCGGCAGCACTGGCGATGATCTTCTCTATGGCAGTGATGGTGACGACCAACTGTTTGGTGATGCAGGCAGTGATGTCTTGGAGGGCGGCACAGGCAACGACCAGCTATTCGGCAATGACGATGATGACTTCCTCTACGGACAGCAGGGGAACGACACACTCAACGGCGATGCAGGCAATGACCAACTCTTTGGCGGTGAGGGCGATGATCAACTGTTTGGCGGTGAGGGTAATGACACATTAGAAGGGGAGACAGGTAACGACCAGCTGTTTGGGGAGGCTGGCAATGATCTGCTCGCGGGCAGTGATGGCAACGATTCCTTAGCTGGAGCGGAGGGTGATGATCGCCTGCTCGGAGATGCTGGTGATGATTTCTTGTCAGGGGGAGCCGGTAACGATTCTCTCAACGGAGATGATGGCAACGACCTGCTTGCTGGAGATGATGGCAACGACGCGATCGATGGTGGCAGTGGTAGCGACACGGTTCTTTACCAAGCTTCCCCTACAGGAGTCGTGGTTAACCTTAACTCCACCAGCTACAGCAGCGAAACACTTCTGGGATTGCTGCCCTTTACAATTACTGCCAGTACTGCCTTGGATGGCTTTGGCACAACGGACACCCTGCACAATATCGAGAATATTGTTGGTTCGCAATTTGCTGATGCCTTGATTGGTGACGATACTGCGAACGTG
The DNA here is from genome assembly GCF_014696065.1 of Leptolyngbya sp. FACHB-261. Taxonomy (NCBI): domain Bacteria; kingdom Bacillati; phylum Cyanobacteriota; class Cyanophyceae; order Leptolyngbyales; family Leptolyngbyaceae; genus Leptolyngbya; species Leptolyngbya sp. FACHB-261. Next base: position 60,879 of record NZ_JACJPL010000016.1, read on the forward strand.
ATTCAGGGGTTGGCAGGCAACGATCTTCTAGTTGGCAACGCAGGCAACGATCGCTTAGACGGTGGAGAAGGTAACGATACCGTTAGTTACCAGTTTGATCCGAATGCAGTAACGGTAAATCTGGAACTTGGTACCGCAATCGATGGCTGGGGTAACAGCGACCAACTGCTTAGCATCGAAAATGTTATTGGCTCTGCCTTCAACGACTCCCTCACCGGCAACTCTGGGGCCAACGTGATCCTGGCAGGCGCAGACAATGATACCGTGCTTGCTCGGGCAGGCAACGACACCGTATTTGGTGGTACTGGCAATGATGTACTGTCGGGTGAAGCTGGAGACGACTTGCTAGAGGGTGAAACAGGCAATGACACTTTGTCTGGCAATATTGGCAATGACACGGTAGTAGGTGGGTCTGGCAGCGACCGGATTAATGGTGGTGTTGGTAACGACGTAATTGACGGTGGGCTTGACAATGACACGCTGTCGGGTGGCGGCGGACGCGATCGCTTCATCCTTCGAGGCGGAGATGGCATCGACACAATCACTGACTTTGGTGGTGTGGGTCAAGGCAAAAATCCATCAGCGGCAATGATTGCTGAAATGGACATTCTTCAATTTGAAGGCGAAGAATTGACTGCTGAAAATATGCTGTTGACTCAAAATGGAAACAGCTTAGAAATTACATTCGAGGGTCTTGCTGAAACCCAAGTGATTCTGCAAGGCTTCCCGCTAGAAAGCCTCGACAACCTAGGTCAGGGAAATGGAGATATCAATCTAGGCAACATTGCTTTTCTGTTTAATGGTCAAGCTCAAGTTACGGATAGCTTTGACGTGTTCAATGCTAAGTGGAAAAATGGAAACCCAGACTGGAACTATGGGCATGTGCTTAATCCAGATACAGTCACCTTCCTCAACGACTTGAACAATACAATTCAAGGTTTTGATAACTCTGATGATGTTATCAACGCTCAGGGAGGTAATGATCTCCTTGGGGGGCTGGGTGGTGACGATACCCTGCGCGGTGGTACTGGCAACGACACCTTGGTTGGTGGCTTGGGGAGAGACTCTTTAGCAGGCGACGACGGCAATGACTCTCTCTATGGCCAGGACTGGGATGATTTTCTGATGGGTGGTAGAGGGGATGACCTACTGGTAGGTGACACCGGCATCAACACCCTTTCTGGTGGCTCTGGAAATGACATCTTCGCTCTTACTAATGTCGGCGAAGACACTGTGTTGGACTTCACCCTTGGGCAAGACCGCATTGGGCTCAGCAGTAGTCTTACTTTCAACCAATTAATTATCATCCAAGGCACTGGAGCTGATTCCAGTAGCACCTGGATCAAACTCAACAGTACAGGCGAGACTTTGATGACCCTTAATAATGTTGAAGCTAGCGCTCTCACAACTAGTTCCTTCTTGACGTTGACCAATCAGCAACTAAAACCCTCTCTCTCTGTCTAATCTTGGCTAGACCTGTGGCTGGCTTCTCTTTAAATTCCTGCGTTGGCACTGTTTTAGAGCAATGAACCACAGGTCTAGTGCATCATTCGAATCTGGAAATTGGGAGAAACTTGAGGGCTATGCTATGGCATTGCCAGATTCTCTGTTATACAAAACGCAAGAATGGATGTGTTACCTACGGTTTTGCCATGACTTTGATAGCCCCTCGTCCATCCATTGCGGCATATTCTTTGAGGACTTCATCCAAATCAACGATCAAATCCAGCACAGGAGAAGCATCAGTTGAAGGTTTTCCTACCTTACTATCAACCTGTTTTTGCGACAGAACTATAGTGTAGATTCCACTTAAATAACTACGTCAAATGCTTTTGCATGAATGGAACGACTGCATCCACAGCTTTATACATTTCAGGAGCCACATCATAGAAATTGAAGTGGTATCCCTCTGACCAAACCAGTTCTTTCTCGCTTTGCACCAAGTCATAAAATTTGCGGGCCTGAGCAGGAATTAAGGCATCGTCTGTGCTAAACACCAGCACCGGAATTTTGATCTTAGGAGCTTGACTAATTGGGTCAAATACTTCTACCCATTCGTCCCAGGCACCCCAAAAGATCTCATTCTTCCAGTTAGCGATCGCTCCACCTCGATGCAGATCGAAGTAATACTCACCAGGTGTGAGATTGAAGCCTTCAACGTCAGGTGTATTTGTAAAAATTTGAGTGGTTAAAAATTCACCAGTTTGCTCAAACCGCTGGCGAGCCCCTTCAGCGCGGTTGCGATTTGTTTCCAGCGTTTCCTTACCCCAAAAGGGTTCTGCTAGTGCTGGTTCATACATCCAAGGAACAACGGTAGCCAGAGCAGAAAGGCGATCGTCGCTAGCCGCAAGATAGGCAGCATTCCCTCCAGACGTACAAATTCCCACCATGCCAATTCTGCCGACAAACGGCAAGGTTTGTAAGTAGGAAACTGCTGACTGGAGATCTTTTAACTTGCTTGCAACATTCTCATTTTTTCGCGGTACCCCTTCACTTTCCCCGTAAGAGGCGTAATCAAAACTAAGAACGACAAAGCCTTCACGGGCTAACAAACGAGCGTAATTGTCAGGCATCATTTCTTTCACCGAGCTAACTGAGCCTTGACAAATCAGCGCTGGGTATTTGAGCGTGTTATCAAAATCAGTAGGAGTAAATAGATGTCCCACTAATTTCAAATTATCTCGTTGGAAACTAACTTTTTGTTTACTGGTAATTTGCATGGGAGCCTCAAAAGAAGGTAATGAACAGTGCGATCGCTCATCATCCTTCCCGGATGCTGGGAATTCGCTCAGTGCCATACTTCTGCTGATGCCAGTATGGGTAGATGGCAGGAACTTCGCTGACTTCGTTTAGGCGCTTGACTTCATCCGGGGTGAGTTTCCAACTAGCGGCTCCAAGATTGTCTTTCAACTGTTGTTCGTTGCGTGCGCCAATGATCACGGAGCTAATGCCAGGCTGATGCAAGAGCCAGTTGAGCGCAACTTGAGGAATGGTGACATTGCGATCGCGGGCAATCTCATCCAATACGTCCACAATGTCATAGCCTTTTTCTAAATCCAACGTCCCTACATCGCCAAGTTTGGCGCGCCGCGTGTCTTCCGGTTCTGACTGGCCACGACGATATTTGCCTGTAAGGAAGCCAAAGGCAAGCGGACTCCAAACCAAAATACCAACGCCCTGATCGAGGCTCAGTGGAATGAGTTCATACTCCGATTCTCGTGCCACCAGCGAGTAATAGATCTGCTGTGACACATACGGCTCTAAACCTTTGCATTCCGACACACCTAAGGCTTTCATTAAATGCCAGCCGGAGTAGTTGGAGCAGCCGATGTAGCGCACCTTGCCACTTCGAACTAGATCATCCAGTGCTCGTAAAGTCTCTTCCAGAGGCGTGAGTGCATCAAATCCGTGCACCTGGTACAAATCAATGTAATCGGTGCCTAATCGCCTCAGGCTGTCCTCACAGGCACGAATTAAGTGATAACGTGAAAGCCCGACATCATTTGCACCATCGCCCATCCGCGCAAAGGCTTTCGTGGCAATTAAAACATCGTGGCGACGTTTGCCGATCGCCTGTCCCAAAACTTCTTCTGATTTACCTTGAGAGTAGATATCAGCAGTATCAAACAGATTCACACCTGCATCAATACAAAGGTCAATCAGCCGCCGGGCCTCATCCACTTGCGTTGCGCCCATGTGCTCAAAGAACTCACCGCCGCCAAAGGTCATCGTGCCAAAGCTCAACGCTGAGACACGCAGCCCTGAGTTGCCTAAGAACCGCATTTCCATCCCATTTCTCCTAAGTTTTCCGTTGATTAGTCGCGTTGATTCATCATTGAATCCTGCGATGAAAGTGTCTTATGTTTCAGCGTCCGGGTTGTCCTTCTGTACCAGTCCAAACTCGCATAATCAAATAAGGTGGTTTACCTTCATCACGATTCGGGTTGAGTAATGGACTGCGATTGAGTTGATTGACCGTAATATAAAGCCAGGTTGGTTCTCCAAACCCAACAGAATCAGCCCAAATCAGTCGATCGTCTTGCACCAAACGGCTCAACTGCCCTTTTGGAGTCAAAACATCGATCGCATTGTCGCCAACATTGGTGATGAAGTGATTACCTGCCGTATCTATGGTCATCCCATCCGAAACGGGCTTATTTCCAACTCGTTGGATAGCAGTCGCAATTGTGCGATCGTCCGCACCGTCGCGCAACAATTTCGTTGGAACAGACCAAATACTCGTACCTGTCATTGCCCCATAAAAGAGCGTTTCGCGATCGGCGGATAAGGAAATGGGGTTGATCCCGATCCGATTGGGAGTAAATTTGCCGTTGGTTGTGCGACCTATCACTTTTCCTTCCACAACCAGATCTACATTCTCAGCCCGAAGAGATGGGTGTGCCTCAAAACGACGGGCAGTCTTGCGTTGTAAGTCAACTACAATAATGGCTGGTAGAACGGTTACGCCTGGATCAGCAATATATACAAATCCATTACGATCGTCGATCACCAGATCTTGAACCAGGGTTTTAGATTTTGGGGCAACTGCTTCACTCAGATCTAACCGATACACCAATTCGCCTGTGTTGATATCAAATGCCAACAGCTTTGGTTGCTGATCCGGCAGTGACGATCGTCCGTTGTCTGGCAGAATTGCCCATGCGCCGCGATCGATCACCCAGAGGCGATTCTGCTCGTCTAGACGCACACCATGTGGACAGTTGAGAACATTAGGGCTACTGCCAAAGGTGGTATTCCAGGCAGCATTCGGAAACGGTTTGTACTGATTGCGTCCTGTAATTTCAATTAATGCGGGTTGCTCACGAGTGCTCCGAACGACGGTGGCAAACACTCGACCATCCCGGCTGACTGCGTGATTCCAGGGGCGCAACGGCAGTTCGGCAACAACCTCCAGGGTTCCCGGTTTGGGTTGAGTACTCGTCTCGGACTGAGCCAGTCCAGTTCGAGTTGGCACGTTTGCACTGACATGTTGAACGGCTGCGAGAAGGACGATCGCACTTACAAGAACAATATTGCGTTTGTTGCATCGAACATTATTCACAGCCACACTCCTAATTCGTAGTCGCTTTGCTTTTCATCGGTCCTGAAAACTCGATCGCGTTGTCGTTATTATCCAACACAAATGCAAGGCGGCGACCAATGGGTTGATAATCATAAGCTTCAGCAAAGATTGGTACACCGCGTCGGTTCAGTTCTGCTAAAATTGCATCGACGTCATCAGTACGAAAACAAAGATGGCGATAGCCTTGAAACTGAGTATGTGCAGCGATATCAGCGGGGTCAGCGATCGCTTGTTGCGGTTCTCCACCACCGAGGATTTCTAAGCGAAAGCCATTGAGTTCCAGGTAAGCCAAATCCACACCGGGAAGTGAAGGTTCTTTCCACCGAATCACTTCCTTAAAGCCAAATTTGTCTTTATACCACTGCATCGTTTCCTCAAAATTGGGAACTCGCAGCATGATGTGATCGGCTTGGATTGAGTTGAGAGATGACTGCGACTGAGTTTGGGCAAGCAGAGGAGTTGGAACGAAGTTGGCGACCGTTAAACCGGTCGTTGCAACGATGCCAAGCACAAATGCAGCTATGATTTTCAGCGATATTTTTCTTATCATGCTCATGTGTTTATCCTTTTATTTCAGATTGACTCTGACTTTATTTTGTTCAGTGTCTCAATTTCATCATCAGTCAGTTGAATTGAAGCAACTTCTACGTTCTCTTCTAAATGCGCGATCGTGGTTGTGCCGGGAATCAAAAGGATGTTTGGTGCACGGTGGAGTAACCATGACAACGCGATTTGATTGGGTTTTACCTGATGACGATCGGCAATCTCCGCTAATGCTCCTTCTGCACTGGCAAGTGGCGCACCTCGCTTAAGGGGATGGGCACCCAAAGAACCGTAGGGAACAAAGGCAATATCATGTTTCGTACAGTAATTGAGCAAGTCTTCCTCAATTCGTTCGGTAATGCTGAAGCGATTTTGTATCGAGGCGATCGGCACAATTTGACGCGCTTCTTCCAGTTGGGCGATCGATACATTTGACAATCCAATGTGGCGAATTTTGCCTTCCTGCTGCAACGTTGCCAACATCCCAACGGATTCCGTAAACGGCACATTGGGATCAGGGCGGTGCAGTTGGTAGAGGGCAATTTGCTCTAGCTTGAGTCGTTGTAAACTGGCTTCACAACCGCGTCTGAGGTTCTCAGGACGGGCATTGGCTTGAATGCGATCGGGGGCAGGTTTGTCAATTCCACCTTTGGTGGCGATCACGAGGTTGTCCGGATACGGATGAAGTGCCGCTGCGATCAATTCTTCATTGAATCCGGGTCCGTATGCCTCTGCGGTATCAATAAAGTTAATGCCTAATTCAACCGCACGATGTAAAAGTTTTTGTCCTTCTTCCCAGTCTGAGTAAGGACCAAAGTTACCAGGCTGTCCTGTCAAACGCATCGCACCATATCCAATCCGGTTGACGAGTAATTCATTGGCGATCGCAAACGAAGAAGCAGGGTATGCAGATATATGATTCATATTGATATTGATTCAGAATTTGAGGAATGACGAGACAGATGAGCAGAAAAGTAAAGTAAGCCAAGCGCCAGCAGAGCAATGACTCCAGCCACCCAACCAGTCGCAGTTAAGCCACCAAGACGAAGCACTTGCCCCCCAACGACAGCCCCTAAACCAATGCCTACATTGCAAATCGACACATTCAAAGCTGCGGCTAGTTCTGGTGCTTGAGGTGCCAGACCAATGACGCGATACTGGTTCACAATAAATGAGGCACTGTGAGCAACTCCCCAAACAACCAGTACTGCCACAGTGACACCAGGTATTGTACCGACTAAGGACATCAACGCCATTGCGATCGCCAGCACGAGCAGCGTTAGGCTCGTTGCCCAAATGGGACGTTTAGCAACCGCTTCTCCACCCAAGAAATTGCCGAGAAGGCCCATTGCGCCAAACAGTAACAGCAATGCACTGACGAAACTAATGCTAAAACCACTGACATCTTCTAGAAACGCTGCCAGGTAGGTGTAAGCCGTGAACATTCCCGTAAACGCGATACCTGAAACTGCTAACCCGACAATCAGCACGGGTTGTTTGAACGTACCGATCTGAGCTAGCGCATTGCCTTGAGTCACGATCGGCACTTCTGGTAATGCTACCCAAAGCGCCAGAAACGCCAGAAGGGATAAGGCTGCCACTACAAAGTATGCTGCACGCCAATCGAAAACACTCGCAACAAACGTCCCTAACGGTACACCTAACACCGCTGCCATCGAGATTCCAGCAAAAACAATGGCGCTGGCTCGTCCGCGTTGGGCCTCTGGGACCAGTTGCCCTGCCGCTACACTCACCACAGACCAAAACAAAGCCAGAGCAGGTGCAGGCAAAACTCGCGCAATCAGCAGCACCCAGAAGTTAGGAGCGATTGCACACAGCAGATTTGCACCCACAAACACAACTAGCAAAAGCAGAAACAATTTGCGGCGGTTAACATGGGCGGTTAACGCTGTGAGGATGGGTCCGGAAATGGCAACGAGTAAGGCAAACGCAGTCAGCAACCAACCTGCTTGGCTCAGTTCCACGTTCAGATCACGAGCGATCAGTGGTAACAATCCCACCACGATAAATTCAAAGGTGACGATCGCAAATGCGCTAAACGCAAGTGCCCAAATGCTTTTAGGAATGAAGGAATTGGGAGGCGAGGTTTGTCTAGAGCGATCGGCTGGAGTTGAATTGGATTTCATGATGATGCTTGTGTAACAGAGTAAAAAACGCGTCTAGAAATCTCATTGATTAGACTTGTCGGGTAATAACGAGAAAAACGGCTGAAAGCTTTGTCCTACGGGGTTTATGACGATTTTTAGTAAAAACAGCGGAAAAGACTGCCACGTAAGGCTTTCAAGGATTTTCCCTTCTATTTCCCGACGACTCTATCGTTAAAGCTTTCTAGCTCCAGTCGTTTGCGTTTGGGTGGGTCTACCCGATTCGTGGCACATATTAGGCGTTCGAGACCCTGGATAGAAAAAACCATTTTCTACTCGAAATAGTTCGTGGTCGCCAAGACACTCACCTCTAGGCGGGAAAAAAGCACACCCTGTTTCAGTCACGTCCTTTAACTCGCCCACTATCAATTGCTCTCCACAATTACCAAGAGCTTGCCGCCCTTCCTCACTTTGAGCAATAAAGAACATGCTTTCGATAAATATCGTTGCTTCTCTGGTATTCCTGAGTTCAGGGCGAACTTGCCCTAGTTCATAAGGACCCGTGCTGACAAAGGAATACAATGGGCGCTGGCATTCGGCATCAGCAAAGAAGCTGTAGCGAACCACAAAGTTGGTGTCACTCCAAACATAGTGTCGCTTGAGATTAACAACAGGTAACCCTTCACCCAGGCTAAGATTTCCACATCCAACTGATTCCCACTCCCCGACTAAGTCACGGGTTGTAAAAGGCAAACTCGTTGCGGTGGTAGCAAATAACGAACGGCTTAAGCCAAGTACCAAAACCACAATCAAGACAATTTGTAGAAATCGGGACAAATATATCTTGCTTGCTTTCACCTATGCTAAATCTCCACCATCAATGACAATATCAGCTCCATTAATGTAAGGTGCGTTATCGGTGCAAAGCCACATGACTAATTTTGCGACTTCCTCAACTTGACCGATGCGCCCAACGGGAACATTCGCTTGTACAGTTTCTGCTTTTCTTTGCTGATCGCCCCCAACAAATCGATCGACCTGTGGTGTATCAATGAAACCAGGAGAGATTGAGTTGGCTCGGATTCCTTGTCTTGGGTGGGCGAGAGCGGCAGATTTGGTTAACCCGATAATGGCATGTTTACTAGCAACATAAGCTGGAATGATGGGAAAGCCAATATGTCCTGCTGTAGATGCATTGTTGATAATAACGCCGCTTCCTTGCTTCAGCATTTGCGGGATTTCGTAGAGCATTGACAGAAACACACCCCGCGCATTCGTGTTCATTACAACGTTCCAGTTGTCTAAAGTCTGTTCAACAAACGGAACGACTGTACCTTCATAACCAGCATTATTAAAAGCGATATCCAAGCGTCCATAAGTTGCCACGGTTGTATCAATCAAGTTCTTCACTTGATCAGGTACCATCACATCTGTTCTGACATAAAGGGCTTCACCTCCAGCTTGTCTAATCTCCTGTTCTACTTCCTGACCCAGATTGGTACGTCGACCACAAAAAACAACCCGTGCCCCCTCACGAGCAAAGGCGATCGCCGTACCACGTCCGATGCCAGAGGTTGCGCCCGTAATCAGGACAACTTTGTCTTCAAATCGTCTTTGGGTGATACTTGAGGCAGGAGTGGGAACAGGAGCAGATTCTTGAGCTTTTCCTGAATTGGGGTTGAGGGTGCTGGCTGCCAAACCTGCTAAAACGGTTCCACCGCCAATAATGATCTTGCGTCGTTTACTTCGTTGCATGATTGATAACGTATTGATACGGTTTCATAGGAAATAAAGTGAATCATTGAAGCTAGATGGAATGCTGAAGTACTATTGCTAAACACAACACAACATTGACAGGTCGTCCTTTAATAGTTCTGTGCCAGAATCAGTTATTGAATTAGAATTTGACTAACAGTTAAATCAGATCTCCACCATCAATTATGGTGTCGCTTCTATGGATGAATGACAAATCATTTGCGTTAAGCCACATACCTCACTGATATTAAATATCGGCAGTTTGTCCTCCATCAATAAAGAACGAGGCACCTGTCGAGAATGAGCATTCGTCTGAAGCTAGCCACAGCACCATCGCCGACGTCTCTTCTACCCGTCCGATCCGCTGAAGCGGGACGTCGCGACGGACTCCCTCCGCCTTCTGTTGAGGGTCGTTGTTTGTGAACCGATCTACCTGTGCCGTATCGATGTAAGCAGGTACCAATGCATTGACGCGAATACCCCGTCCAGCAAGCGCGAGCGCAGCCGACTTCGTAAGCCCGATTATCGCGTGCTTGCTCGTTACATAAGGGGTGACAATACCGCCTGTGTTCGCGCCATAGCCGCCGACTGATGATGTGTTGATAATGACGCCGCTGCCTTGGCTAGCCATTACTGGAGCCTCTCGGAGAAGGCAGTGGTACATTCCTCGTACATTTGTATTCATCACAACATCATAGTTCTCCAACGTATCATCAAGGAGTGAGACAATCTGCCCCTCATACCCCGCATTGTTAAATGCGATGTCAATACGTCCTTCGTAGAGGTCGAGGATACGATCGAAAAAGGCATTCACTTGATCTGGCTGTGTAACATCAGTTTGGATGTACGTTGCCTCACCGCCCTCGCTGCGGATGAGATTCTCTACCTCACGACCGAGGTTCTCGCGCCGCCCATTAAATACAACACGTGCTCCTTCTCTAGCAAACGCGATCGCTGCTGCACGTCCCATACCAGAGGTTGCTCCCGTAATTAAGACAACTTTGCCTTGAAAGCGATTACCGATCCGGGTTGGTTGTGCTGATGTGTCTGGAGTATTAGGGCTTGTGCTTTGAGCATTAGCGATACTATTTCCTGCTGTGGCGATCGCTGCAACACCTGTCAGTGCCCCTCCACCCAATTGAATGAAGCGACGGCGAGAATTGTTTTGTAATAGCTTATTGAACATTTGTTTCTCCTACTGAAGTGGGGGTTCATAGGGAACTGATGAATGCTCATGGACAATTAACCATGCTCCATCCCGTTGCTCCCAAAGAATGGTCATCCGTCCTTCACGCTCATCAACAGTTCCATCTTTAGCACGGGCTGTAATGCGCCAATTAAAACCAGTCCACGCCAGGTTGCCGCGACGCTGCGCCCAGATATCCCAGGGAATCCATTCCAGTGATGCTAAGTTGGGATAGACATTTGTGAGCAAGCCCACTTTCAAGTTTTCCCAACCTTGATGTCCGTCTCTTGGTAAACCGTTATCGTAATAAATGATGTCTGGATCAGGAGCATAGAAACGCCCAGCTTGCTCAAAATCAGGCTCACCTGTGCGGGTACTCCACGAGGCGCAGTAATCCTGCACCAGTTGTTTAAATACAGCCAAATCATTACCAGCAAGCATAGTAATGGGTTCGTAAGAGGTACTTGTCATAGAATGTGATGTTGGTGAAACTTCAGGAAATTTAGTGAGTCATCTGTGTAGAAAAAGCAGTATTGACTGTAGTTTGCTCCCAAGCATCCAGCTCTTGAGCAACCGATCGCAGCTTGCCGCGAATTCGTTCTAGAGCATCTGCCCCCAACACTAGACGCTGAGGGGGATTTTCTACATTGACGACCTTCATCATGGCTGCTGCTGCCAGGGCTGGATCGCCTGCCTGGTTACCACCCTCTTGATCCATCCAATCCCGGGTTTGACCGCTGGACTTAGCATAGGCATCAATTACTCGCTCTGAGCGAACCATCGATCGCCCTGCCCAATCAGTGCGGAAAGAGCCCGGTTCAACAATCGTGATACGAATGTTAAATGGTGCAACTTCCAGAGCGAGTGCTTCAGAAATTCCTTCTAAAGCGAACTTTGTGCCGTTGTAGATACCAAAGCCTGCATACCCAGTAAAACCGCCCACCGAAGAGATGTTGAGGATATGTCCCGAGCTCTGTTCTCGCATCACAGGCAATACGGCTTGGATCATCCACAAAGCACCAAAAAGGTTGGTTTCAAATTGGGTGCGAGCTTCTGCTTCGCTTGCTTCCTCAATACTGCCTAACAATCCATATCCAGCATTGTTAACTAGCACGTCAATACGTCCAAAGGTATTGATAGCTGTATGAATTGCGCTTTCAACTTCCTGGCGATCGGTAACATCCAAACGAATCGCTTTAGCAGTATCTGGGTATTGCTGCGCTAAATCATCCAGTTGTTCAGGTTTACGTGCTGTCGCAATCACGCGATCGCCCTTTTCAAGCACAGCTTCAGTGAGCGATCGTCCAAATCCACTAGAGCTACCCGTGATTAACCAAACCTTTGTGTTGTTGCTAGCCATGTTTGATCTCCTGTTGAGTAATGAAACTGAACATCAAAGTACTCACTGCAAAAGTCTTTGGAAGCTTAGATTAGGATGGACGGTAAAACCTCAAGACAGCAGGAATTGTAATAGGGCTGCACTCAGTGCCTCTGGTTGTTCGACATGCGGTAAGTGACCACAGCGATCGATGAGTGTGAGTTGAGAGTGGGGAAGCTGATGAGAAAGACGTTCACTCCAGGCAGGTGAAGTAAACTGATCGTTTTGCCCGTGGATAAATAGCGTTGGAATGGTGAGGTCAGAGAGGCGATCGCCTAATTTATCCTCATCTCGACCAATGGATTGAATTAGCTGCTGTTTAGTATAGCCGTCATTTATAAGCATCTGCTGGGTAAATCGTTGATCAATTGCGTGTTCAGTCACAAAATTACAATTGTTGTAAAACAGAGATTGCAGTAATTGTTGAGCGTGTTCACGAACTGATGGAGGTTGTAATGCGATGAGTGATGATTGCTCTAACATCGTTGAACTCAAATGAGCATTCACGAAAGCAAGGTGATTGACTTGATCCGAATACTGCAATGTAAAAGCAGCCGCGACCCATCCCCCAATTCCTGCCCCAACCAAGGAAACTTCTCGAATTCCTAATACTTGACAAAATCCATCTAGGAAATCAACCAGCGTTTTAATTCGATAATTGAGTAGAGGTTTGGTGGAATAGCCAAAGCCAATTTGATCCAGCGCAATCACATAAAAATGGGTTGATAATTCCTCCATGACAAGATGCCACTGATACGCTGTTTCGACCAACCCATGCAGCAAGATGACCAATGGTCCCTCACCTGCTTCCAAATAGTGCAGCTCTGTACCATACACCAGGGCATAGTTTTCTGCGATCGCAGGATGCAGTTTTGAAGAAACCATTGCCGTACTCCTGAACGTTAAACTGCCAAAGCAGTATGGGCGGAGTATAAGACACTCCTGATGGAGAAGTCTTGTAAATTTACGATCGTCGTTGTAAATTCTGGCGATTTCTTGTATTCTTGAATAAGTTTTGAGAGGTAATTAGAGGCGATCGCGATACTGTTGCGGTGTCAGCGTTGTGTGTTTGCGAAACGTATGGGTGAAATGGCTCTGATCATAAAAGCCCAACTGCTGACCTACTTCAGCAATTGAGAACTGTGGATTGGATAGGAGTTTTCTAGCTTGTTCAATTCGGCATTTCATTACATACTGATGCGGAGGCATTCCAGTGCTTTGCTTAAACCGCTTACCAAAGTGATGCGGGCTCATATTCGCGACTTTGGCTAACTCAGCTAACTTTATTTCTTGTTCAAAATGGCTTTTAATGTAATCTATCACTTGCCTTAACTTAACTTGCGGCAATCCTTCAGGTGTGTTGGAATCGCGAACAGTAATAGCGCAATGCTGGCGTAACAAATGAACTGCTAACACGTTTTGCAGCGATTCAACATAGAGCTTGTTGAATGGAGTACCGCTATTTAGCTCTGTCATAAATGCCAGTGCAAGTTGCTCTAAAAAGGGATCACGGATTGCAAACCGATCAATCAACTCAATCTGCTGAGGCGGCTGTTCAAAACTCTCGATAGCCACTTGTTCTAAATGTGATGGCGGCAGATAAAGTTCTAACAGCTCAACCTCCTCATCCCAGAGCCATTCAGGTGCTTGCTGAGCAGGCACGAACGTGAATCCGCCTGGGTAGGAGGGGCTTCTTAGCCATTTGCCATCATTAAGTCGCCGTTCTAAATGATCGGCGTTAGCAATGTGAAAGATGAGGCAGTGCTTTGGAATGCCAGGATAAGCGACGCGATCGGGAGGCGGAGGACTCACATCTTGACACGCACGAAATCCATTCCATATCAGCTCTATAGGTTTATCAATCGGTTGTTTCAACGATGAAGACATACATTTCTCTCAAACTTTTAATTCGAGGTCACATACTCTTTGTACAGTTCTTCACTCGTTTTCTCTCAATTCTTTCACCTGAGCAAGAGTTTGGGTTGAATAATCTTGTCAATTCTACCAAAGCAGAATTTTCACAGGACTAAGCAGGCAGCTTCTGCTGATTTCTTTCTAGAAGCGTTATCAGCACGGGTGACAGAGACACCTTCGCGTCCGTGCAGGCTCTCAATTGCTGACCGTAAGGCTTGTCCGCATTGATGCACCGGAATTTTTCCAACGGCCCCTCCGGTCCTGCCGCCGTACGTCTCAGGCAATTGCTCCCGGCAGGTAACCCGTGAGCCTCCGGGTAATCGACACTGGCTGCTATCGCCACATAGTGGCTGAGGTTTACGAGGGCTCGCAATCGGTCAACCTCCAGATGGTGACAGACGCCATGCCGCTTCTTATCGCCAGTATCTAACACGATTTAGAGTTCCGCGCAACAATTGCCTACTATTTCGCAACTTCTCTAGTCAAAGATGCACTATGAAGTAGCTCCGGCAAGTAACTTTAAAGGCACGGGGAAACGTTCGTGTTGAATTTCAGCCTTCACATCACAGCAGCATTAATACGCCAGCTCGTTTTTATGTTGCTGGGCAAATTCTTGCCAAGTTATTGGTTTCTGTCCTGTAATTGCCTCAAAGTTATCAAAGGTTGCGTCCGCATTAGGAATTGCACCTGAAGAGTTAAGTTTGAACTGAGTGTAAATACAGGTCATATAGGCTGGATCTGCCCCTGCGGCAAGAGCGTTTTCCAAAAACTCTTCAGGTGGACGCGCCTCAGCGTAAAATGGCTGGCCGACAACCTCAGTTAAAAGTTCAGCCACTTCATTGAAGGTTTTCGCGTCATAGCCTAATGGAATGATCTGACCGGCATATTTCTCTGGCTCTTGTAGTGTATGGGCTGCGACCAAGGCAAGGTCTTGACAATCAATCCAACTCCACCGGGCATTACCGACATGATGACGAATCACATTGCCTTCTAACCAGCGATAACCTGGACCTGTCACATTCTGCATGAAGGCTTCTGGACGCAAGTGAGTATAGCTAAATCCCTGCTGTTCAATGTATGCTTCAACAAATTGATGCCAGCCCCAGTGAGCAACTTCATTCGTTGCTGCACCTGAAGCACCAATATGAACAATATGTTGAACTCCAGCTTGTTTAGCAGCATCCACAAAGCGTTTACTCTGGCGCATCATATCTACGCTGTAGCCTGACAAAAGGAGGGCACGATTGACCCCTTCCAAGCCAACCTTAAGGGTTTCGGGCTGGTCCAAATCCAACACCACAGTTTCAATGCCTTGAGCATGGAAGTGTTTCGCTTTTTCTGGCGATCGCACGGCTGCGAGCACCCGATTATCTCCGGCGGATTTAAGTTGCCGAACGGTTTCACCGCCTACTTTGCCCGTTGCCCCGAGAACGAGAATAACTGGTTGACTACTCATAGTTCTTTTCCTCTCTGAATATTATCAATTTTTCTGCAATGCTGCTGTTGGTCTGACCAGGATGAGCACCAGAGCCGCTGCAATAAAGCAAATCACTGCTAGAACAGCTAGGGTTGCCTGTAATCCGGCAGTGTAGGTTCCAATTGCAGCATTGAGAAATGCTGTTTGCTCCGTGAGCGGCACGAGTGCAACTGCACCTGAAATATCGCCTCGCGCGACTTGATTTGCCACCTCAGACATGGGAACCCCCACCGCACCTAGCTTGGGATCGACAAGCTGCGGCAGCACGATTTGTATAACGCTGATCAGAATTGCCCCGGCTCCTGCAAACCCAACGGCATCTCCTACCAATCGCATTGTGTTGAACATACCTGTTGCCATGCCGCTACGTTCAGAGGGGGCCATGCTCACAGCTACGTTATCCATAATGCCATTGACAATGCCCGCCCCAATACCAACGACCACCAGACAGCCTACAAATGCTTTCCAGTCGGTTGAGCCTGCGACAAGACGCATCCAAAGCCCGCCCAAACCAATGCAGATAAACCCAGTTGCTAATAGTTTTCGGGGCTGCACGCGCAACGACAGTTGGGCGCTAAGAGGTGGCAGAAAGAACACCGGAAAATTCATGGGAAGCATGACTAATCCGGCTTGCCAAGGGGCATAGCCTGCAATGCCTTGAAAGTAAAGCGGTAGGTAAACCAATAGAGCAACATAGCCGAACCCCAGGGTGATTGGCAAAATTAACATCCCAACAAAGACCGGATTACGAAATAGCTCCAGGTCGAACATGGCTCGTTGTTGCCTGCGTTCGGCAACAACGAATAAACCAATAAAGATCAAAAATCCAGCGAGTGATCCTTGGACAACTGGATGAGCCCACTCTAAATGTGGACCTTCAAGCAGCGCCAAGATTAGTAAGAACAGGCTGGTCGTGAAGGTGAACAGCCCTGACCAATCTACATAGGAAGCATCTGGGTTTCTTGATTCTCGCATCCGAGGTACTGCCAACCACAGGATGGCAAATCCAACTGGAATATTGATCAGAAATGTCCACCGCCAACCCAAAGTGCTGGTCAGCACGCCACCCAGGACTGGACCTAGAACCAAACCAATGCCAAACGAACTCCCTAGCATTCCAAAAGCAGGCGGACGCAGATCGTCGCGAAACTCGTTTGCTAAAACTGCCGTGGCGCCACTGAAGAGAAACGTGGCCCCAATTCCTTGGACTGCCCGAAATAGAGCCAGCATCAAGGCGCTCTTGGCAAAGGCGCAAAGCAACGAGAGCACGACAAAAATAATCATGCCAACACGGAACATGCGACGGCGACCCACGAGGTCTGCGAGCCCTCCACCTGCCAATAAGAACGCTCCAAACGTCAAATTGTAGGCGTTGATCACCCATTCGAGTTGGGCAAAGTTTGCCTTGAGTTCTTGTCCAATGCTCTCAAGCGCAACGCCAATAATCGGGATGTCGAGTGGCAGTATGGCACAGGCAAGACAGACCCCAATCAGGGTTGCTCGATGATAGACCGACCAGATCGAGTCTTGAGGATGCGAAACTGCCATATTGTGTGTCTGAAACAATACCAGAACCATAACGGCTGCATGAAGTGCAATAAAGGCGCTACGATGCAAATCACTAATGCATGAGACGCAAAAGTAAACCACAATGGCTGGCATTGAGCAGATTGGCGACCTCGTGATGTTCGTGCAGGCAGCGCAGCAGCTCAGTTTCTCAGTAGCAGCACGCCAGTTGGGATTATCCCCGTCCTCAGTCAGCAGAGCAGTACAACGGTTAGAGGAGCGACTGAAGGCGCGGCTTTTCAATCGTTCCACTCGCAGTATTGCTCTCACTGAGGATGGGTCAGTGTTTTACGACTACTGTCGGCAAATTCTAAGTGACTTAGAAGAAGCAGAACTAGTGCTTAGCCAATCTCGCTCGCATCCTAGAGGCACGCTCAGAATTGGTCTTACGGTTGCTCTAGGACGGCTGTACATTACTCCGGCACTCCCTCACTTTACCGCTCAATATCCTGATCTCAACTTGGATATAACCTTGGGCGATCGTCGAGCTGATTTAATTGAAGAAGGGATTGATGCCGTTGTTCGAGTCGGTCATACCCCTGACAGCCGTTTGGTGATTCGTCCCTTGGCAATAGCTCGCTTTTTTGTCTGTGCGACACCAGCCTATTTAGCGCGTCATGGAGAGCCGCAGACGCTGGCAGACCTACAGCACCACAATTGTTTGAATTTAGTGCTGCCTCAAACCGGTCGAGTGCGCGATTGGGTATTCCAGCACAAGGGTCAGGAATTACATTTGGCAGTTGACGGAAATTTTCGCTGTGATCATGCAGAGGCATTGCTAGAAGCGGCGCTCGCGCATGCAGGACTGATCCAGCTCTATAATTTTCTAGTCAATCCAGCCATCATTCGAGGTGAACTCAAACCTGTACTCGAATCTTATACTGTTCCAGGGTTTCCAATCTCTGTGCTTTATCCTCACAAACGTCATTTGTCTGCTAAAGTTCATGTCTTTGTTGAGTTTATGACCGAGTTGATGGAGGGACTAAAGCGCGATCGGATAGTGGAGTGAGTTGTAGCCATCACCCCAATTTGGTGCTGCAGTAAAACGTATCCAGTTGGTTTGTTGAGCTACGCTATGTATCACTCAAAGGAACTGAACATTCACTACCGCATTTGATATCATCAACTCAATTTCGGGTGGCTTAGGTGTCTCACAACGCCCTGCCATCAACGTCTATTGCCACTCCAGTTGTAAAGCGATTGGAGAGCAAATATAGGTGGGTTTCCGCAATGTCTTCAGGCATCCTAACTCTACCTACCATCAACTTTTGCCCAGAGGCTTTATACATCTTAAGTCGTTCTGCTTCAGAGAAGTTGTTCCACACATCAGTTTTCACCAACCGGGTCTGACGACATTGACTCTAATAGGAGCTAATTCAAGCACTAATATCCCTCTTCTGTCACTTTGGGAAAGTTTCATGAATTTACGTTGTTTCAGCCCTTGATTCATCAAGGTTTCACTCCAGTTTGACAGAAGAGGGATATTTCACAACTTCTCTAATATTCGTTGGTATTGCCCTTATCCTCGCTTGAATAGGGAATTGAGGTGGATCATGTTCGACCTTTAACTTTTAGGTTGGTGATGAGATGGATAAAGTTGTTGACTCCCTCCAGCGTTCCCGACCATACAAGAAAGCCCCTGCCTGGTAGACGGGGGCTTATATGTCTGAGGAAATCGTCAAAGTCGTGGCAGTAGCGCGGCGCTGGCGATTACCTGTTGATGCTTAGGCTTGTTGAATCAGACCTGTGTAGTACCCGTTGTCTTCAGGACTCGCTGAAGCTGTCAGCAGGTGGTCGCGGACTTGGGTCGGGATGGCAGCCGTCTCAAACCGTTCACGTATTTTGTCGGGAATTGCGGCTTGCAGGTTGCGCACATCGTACTGGCTGTCGGACGGGCCGATCACGCCAGCCGAGGCAGTCAGCAGGCGGTCCCGCAGTTGTTGGGGAATCTCAGCCGTCAGCATGTGGTCGCGGACTTGGGTTGGGATGGCAGCAGTTTCAAAGCGCTCCCGAATTTTTTCGGGAATGGCCGCTTGAGCAGCAGAAGCTAGACCAAGGGTGAAGAGGGTGGCTAGAGCGGCGTTGCGAAGAGTGCTTTTCATGTTCTTTACCTCAGACTGTTTGGACTCGAACTCTCTATGTCCTTAATGTAAGCCCTAACAGTTCGTATGTCAACAGTCTGGACAAAGGATTTTTGAGAGGGGCTAGAAACCCCTTGCCCAAGCCGCTCGTTTTTGCTGTTCGCTACCGGGTTTGCTAGAGCTGCTCTCTCTAGATTCGAAATCGCTTCGCTAGCGGGTCGCTCCCAAGGATTAACTCCTGCATTGCACAGGTCAAGACCTCAGCAAAAGGTTCGGAGCCAATGCCTCTAGCCCTGCGAGCGGAGCGGAGCACCCGTAGGGCACGGCCTTGACTCGGCCTGAAGACCTTGAACTGATTCCCAATAAAAAGCTCCTGAGACGTTTTGGGGCATTGGAACTGGCTCCAGTCGCAAGGCGATTAAGGATTGGTTTACAGCTAATAGCAACGGGTTGATGACTATCACGAGCGCAACGGGCTTACTGGCTCTAGGCGCAAAGGCAGGAGGCTTGGGGAATGAAGAGACCTTGATGCCATACTGGTTTTTCAGTATTTTCACAATGTTCTCTTGCACCCAGCTCACACGGCTGAGCTTTTCTTTTAGGTCTTACCCTAGCTGCCCTACCAGGCCCCACTAGTAGCCCTCAAGACCCAGGAGACCAAAGCATTCCAAGTGCTTGCACACCGCTCAGCTTCACTCGCCACTGCTGTCCCAGCTTCCGCTCAGGTCACCTTTTAACAGGTATATCTGCCGTTTCACCTGGGAAGTCCTGAAAAATTGCTCCCCGTTCTTGTAGCGCAGTTTTGTCCGTATCGGTTAGACCATCGTTGTTACCAAATACAGTAAGCTCTACCACTGAAGTCTTAAGCTTGACTCCTCTAAGGCTAGCTTCGATCAGGTCAGCTTCACTGAGGTCAGCCTCGCTAAGGGTGGCTCTCCTGAGATCAGCCTCGCTGAGGTTAGCCTCGATAAGGTTGGCTTCGCTGAGGTTAGCTGACCTGAGGTCAACTCCAACAAGGTCCGCTCCCCTGAGGTTGATTCCGCTGAGGTTGATTCTAATGCCCTGCCTCTCAGACCGCTCAGCTAAAAATACTAGGGGAGCAGCTAGAAAGGCTCAAAAGCAAGAAGATGCGGCTTCGCTTAATTCCAGATGCTAAGAAGCCGAGGCTTGCAGTAATCGACATCGACAGCATAAGCGTCGAAGCTGCCTAAGATGACCGAGGAGGAATTTCAGGCATGGAGAGAAAGGATTTCCGAATGGCACTCAATCCTTGACATGCAATACTGGCGATTTACATAGGCTTGAAGATGATAGATACAGCAAGCTATTCTGAGGAAGAGAGAGCTAGAGTCCAGGGCGACTTCTTAGAGCTAATGCAGCTCACAGCAAAACACTAGGGATTGAAATCCCAGAAGTGTAGGATTGTCTGTACCTAGCTTATAATCTCCTGCCGGAGGTTTTTATCTTCTTAAACCCAGTTTGCAAGACTAGGTTTTTCTCATGAAGCAGTTTGCGGATATGCTTAGGTCATTAATATTAGATGTCTGACATCCATAGCGTGTAAGCAATTAGAAGTCTAGGCATGCCATTGTTTTTCGTGAAATCAAGGAAGCTATCCTCTTCACTAGAGCCGTCGCTTATTGTAATCAGCACTGCTGCGTAGTTGTGCTTCACGGCAAAGAAACCAGGCCTTCCTTCAATGCCTTTTGATAAGACAATAAGCTTTGGGCACTCGTCCCTAGATAGACAAAACCCTCTAGCGCTAGCCAATTCATTAGGCTAGCAAAATTATGCTGGGTTGCAATCAAGCTAGCAAGGTCATCCAAAGTAGTCATATTGATTACTTGTAAAGCGCAACTTTGCAGTTTAGCGACTTTGGTCCCCGCTGCCTGCTAGTTTGCCGCTGGTCCTGCCCAACTTTATGAGCTGGGCTTTTCCTTAGCTAGAGGCGGTAGCTGGAAAGGCGCAAGTATATTCCTGTGGGTAGTGCCTACCCACATCTACAGAGTCAAAAGTCATACGACGATGAATGTAGGAGGAGATGTTTTGGGAAAGTGGGCGATCCCACTCCCAGGGGAAGAGAAAACAGGAGATTACGTCACAGTCTATTTCTTCAAAGGCAGATGGAATCCAATACTGTATTGCCCACTAGCTCAAGGCATTGAGTTGAGCAGGCAGGCCTTGGCAAAGGGAATCGAAATTCTCGTTTTCCCTTCGAGGTTGGACCCCAATAGTTGTCCCTCTCGGACCAGTTCCTAACAAAAAGCTCCCCGCAGTGCCTCGGGGAGCTGAACTGGTCGTTTTTGTGCCAAATGGCCCCCTCCAGGATTCCCCTCGAGCTGGGCTTTTCCAACAAGAAAGCCCCTGCCATGAGGCGGGGGCTTAGATGTCTGAGGAAATCGTCAAAGTCGTGGGACAGCGCGGCGCTGGCGATTACCTGTTGAGGCTTACGCGGTCAGCATGTGGGTTTCTACTTGGGCGGGAATCGCAGCTGTCTCAAACCGCTCACGGATTTTGTCGGGAATTGCGGCTTGCAGGTTGCGCACGTCGTACTGAGCGTCAGAGGGGCCAATCACACCAGCCGAGGCAGTCAGCAGGCGGTCCCGCAGTTGTTGGGGAATCTCAGCCGTCAGCATGTGGTCCCGGACTTGCTGAGGAATCTCAGCGGTCAACATGTGGTCCCGCACTTGGGTTGGGATGGCAGCAGTTTCAAAGCGCTCCCGAATTTTTTCGGGGATAGCAGCTTGAGCAGCAGAAGCTAAACCGAGGGTGAAGAGGGTGACTAGAGCAGCGTTGCGAAGAGTGCTTTTCATTTCCTTTGCCTCAGACTGTTTGGATTCGAACTCTCGATGTCCTTAATGTAAACCCTTATTGTTTGTGTGTCAACAGTCTGAATCAGAGAATTTTCGACAAGCTTTGACCAGGTCCTAATAAGCAAGGCCCTAAGGGGATTGATTCGCTGCTGGTTTTGCAACCAGATCCCGCTCAGCCGTGCTTAATCGGTAAGCGAGCTGTAGGGCAACTGTAGGCTGGGATGGGTCGGTCGGACCCCAACCTTCCCAAATGCCCTCCCAAGCTGCAGGCGCAGAGTTCTTGGCTCCCCCTGTAGCTCTCATCTATATTGCTTGTGGCTCTGACGCAGTTGCTCACTGTCAAAGCCATAGACAGCAGCACTACCTAGCTTTTTATGAAAGCTGACTCAGGAGCTGATAGTTGATCGCACACCACCTGCAGCTTCGAGGCTTGATGAGCCCGCTCGATCTCAGTCTCGGCCTTCAGCTTTTGCTTCAGGGGTAGATAAACGCGTTTGACTTTGCCCTGCTCACAGGTGACATGGTTGCAGTAGGTTCGGCCATTGGGTTTAGGGTAAGCGGCGATTGAACCCTCCCGAGTTCCCTGAGCCACCAACTCTCTCACCGCCTGTTGCAGCTCTGCTACTGCTTGGGTGAGGTGAGTGGCAGCTCGGCCAACTGGAGTTAGAGAGTCATGCCAAACTTGAGGGCTTTGGCATGAAAGCAGGGTTGTTGCTTGAGGCGGCTTCGGAGCTTCTGCGTCACCGAGTGATTCATGCAAAAGTTCTGTGTCTTGGCATGAATTGCTCACCAGCGGCCCAAGCTCTGGCCCAACGGCTCCCGTTCCCGTCTGTTCATGCAAACTGCTGTTGCTTTGACATGAATGCAAAGATGCTTGGGCAGCAGCTTCTTCAGGCCAACCCAGAATTTCTGTAGGGGTACTGGTTATTGCGCGGCGCCGTCGTTTGCTCATCTGCCGCTCGCTACCTCCAGACAGACGCTCTTAGTCCAGCCCCAGCTGGCTTACCCCTGACACTCAAAGCCAGCAACTCCCCCAGCCGCTCCTGACGCTCAGGGCTCAACTGCTCTATCGCTTGCTCCAAGCTCTCGCTGCTGTAGCTCGAGGCCAGCTCCTGAAGCTGGGCAGGGGTCTCACACTGCTGCAGGGCAACACATAAGGCAGCCGGGGCAGGACTGCCCCAACTAGAGGGTAATGGTGCCGCAACTTCAATGTCGGATAATTCACTATTATCTTTGGTACGACTACGCTACGACTAAGTAAACCTAGCCTGAGGTAAACTGCTCAACAGTTGCCATTGGCGGTGCCACGCCTCGTCCCCAAGCTGAGAAATGCCGACGCTGTGCCAAGCTCACAGCCGCTGAGGCCCAAAAACTCCACGGGCCCGAAGGGGATGGTTGCTGGACCGATGAGGCCAACCGCTGCAATCGCCGCCGCAGCTACTACCGTCACCGCGACCGCTTCAATCAAAGCCGTCGTCTCCAACGAGACGTAAAACCAGGGCTCGAGAGAGTTGAGATTCTGGCGGTCCCGGCTGCTGTGCTGCATTTATATCGAGCGAGGGTGGATGACCCGTTGCATGCGGTCGGTGCCGAGTTATGGATCAGTCAAGAGCGCAGAGCACGCCTTGAGCCGGTTCACTGCTTTGGTCTAACTCCAGGCCAGTTGTCCACTTACGCCCAGCAAGTGCTAGCAGTGTTCTCGACCAAGTATGGGGCTCAGGATGGGAAACCGCTACGGCTGGAGAAGTTTGCCAGCCATGTCGAGTTGAACCCCCAAAACTGTCCGATTCGCCCCTGCCCCTTGCACCCCTGATGACCTCTGGCTTCACTGAGCAATTGGAACTGAAGTTGTGGGAGGACCTCAAGGCCGCCAGCGCAGATCCTGAGGGAGCTGATATTGGCCTGCTGCTGGGGGAATTGGAAGCAGTGGTTGCGATGATGGAAGAGCAGGAACGGATGCAAGTAGCTGCTGCTGCCATTGAGCAGATGGTGCAGCTGTATGAGCTGCGCTCTGGGGCTCTGTTAGGGGACTGGGAAGACAGGGGTAGGGTTGAAGGGCCGGTAATGAACGGGGATTGGTTGACAGCACTCGTGCGACAGACGATGGCGTTTGACTTAGCTAAGTTACTAGAACCACCGATACCGGAGCAGCGACGCAAGCGAGTCGGGGCAGTGGAGACAGGTGAGTCGATCACTGGCGTGGTAGACAAAGCAGTTTTACTGGAAGCGCTGGATGAGATAGCCCCAACAGAGGCATCTGATCCACTAGCAGTTGCCCATGCAGAGGATGTTGCAGCCTGGTCTCAAGCAGTGCTGGGATGGCTAGACAGACTAGCCACCAATAAAGCAGTGTCTTTGCTTGAATTACAGCAGGGGTTGGAGAGGCCTTCGGTTGAGGTTTGGCTGGGGCTTCTATTAGCAGGTGAGAGGCAGCCACGTTAGAGCAACATCTATACTTTTACGAGCCTGCTGGCCTCTGGCTCAAGCCTCTAATGGGCTAATCCACAAAATATTTATAGAGGGAGCAGAACATAGCATGAGTCGAATGCTGACCTCATAAACTACTGGTTCATTCATTTTGGGTAGGTGCTTGCGCTCCTACTTGGACGGAGATATTACCCCAACCAGGCGAATGTCTCTTGGCACCTATTCTTTGCTATCTCTCAACAAGCTTGTCGTAATATTTATCTTCATACTTTAATTTTTACCAATGTTAAAGCTGAGAGCTTCACCTAATGTTCTTTAGCCAGGTAATAGCTCCTGGTTTCGTGCTCCTGGTCAACAACAATGATAAAGGGTTCGCTCTTCAATTTTTAAATGTCTATTCTAGGTTTTCTGAAACAATAAAAAGACTTATGAAATGGTTTTTTAATCCATTTCTTCTGTATAATAGAATTAACCTAGTTCAAGCCTAATGCTTATGACTAAGCGTCAACCTGAAAACGTTAATGCTGATGCCTATCTGGATCGATTAGCTGCTGCTGTTCAACAGCAAACAGCTAATATCAGAAATTTGGACAAAAAGCTTGGAACTGTACTTTCTCATATAGAGCGCACGACTGAGCCTTCGCCCTTGCAGGGAGGGATCCTTGAAGAGCGTCTAGAAGCAATTGACAAACGTTTAGAAGCTATCACAGCTGTTGATCCCACACAATCAACAACTACAGGGAAATCAGTTAGAATCCGAACAACAAATGGACGATCAGTGACAGAAGTATTAATTTCTGGCAACTGTGCTCACCGTATACGGATCAGCCAGCCTCGGCCCTAGCGAGTGGGGGCAGTATAAACCTTTATACTGCCCCCACTCAAACGTAGGATGATGAGCTAGGTAACAGGGTAGAGGGGTTAATAATGTCTAAGATTGAGACTGAGCCCTCTATCCGCAACAACCAATGCTAGAAACTGACGATGATACTTGGAGCCACAACCATTGATGAGGAGGTTGTGGCATAAATTGAAGTTGATCTTTCTTCTGATAGCCCTCGTCCTGCAATGGCAAACCGCTACAACTGCAGGCACTAGAAAGTGCTTCAACCCATTCAGTAGGACGGTTTCAAGAAGGCTGAAGCAGCCAGCTCTTTCATACCATCGCAACAGCGCCGACCTGCGGCTGAAGAGGCGAGCTGAGGCTGGGAGATGTCAAGCGAAACGTGCTTAGCTGCCAGGTAATCAAGTGAACTGGAAAGTTCAACAACCTCCCAATTCATCTTCATATTGTGCCACTAAAGCCAGAGGCCAACGAGAGTAGCAACAGTCTAGATAAGCGTGAGAAGGGTAATCAGGTCTGTTTGAGCCTCTGCTGACGCACGACAGGAACGGCTCACTCCGGCCCATTCCAGCGTAGAGAGTGTAGGCCCACTTAAAGCCGTGGGCGTGTTTGAACTCTTAGAGCCACGGAGCTAGCCCCACGCCTCTACAGGCTTAGCAACCTGTATGCGGCATCAATGGCATGAAAGGAAGTGAAGGCTGGGATAGCTTCTGTTCTTGCGCGGAAACCATTGGTGTTCAATGGCATGGCTTTGAGGTCAGTGGATAAAGGGTAGATAGAGCAACTCTCGCCTGCGCCCTCTACAACAGCAGGCTGTACTCAAGTCACCTGCGTTAATTTACTAAATGTGACTAAAGACAGTTTGAAGACATAGACAGTTTTACTAGCGCAATGGCTGAATAGAGTTGCATCTAGTATGAAATAACTTCAGACTCCCACGTCACCCTCACGTTCAGAAGCTTACAATAATGCTCTACAACACACTTCGAGTCTGGATGCACAGGCCCGAATAGATGTATCCTCGGCGTGTGATTTGGAAAGTCTAATGCGTAAACTAGAGCCTGGCCTATTGCTCCCCTCCAGGACTCCACCGCCTTAACCTCAATCACTTCGGTTTGAGTCAGAAGATCGATATGACCAGCTTTTGTTTTGATTTCTCCAGTTCCCCCCTCTCGCCGATATAGAGCGTCGGCAACAGACTCCTCAGACATTCTACTCATCGATTCAGTATGATCTTCAGTGTCATCCATAGATGGATGTATGAGTTCAGGGCAGCTAACAGGCGCTTGATTGCAGTAGACTTCGATGGCTCTAGAATCTACTGTAAGACCTAAGCTGGAATATGCTGCTGCATAGAATTCGGCAGGTTTGAACGTGTCACAGAAGTGGTTAAGTAATTTAAGATCAATAACCTTTCTGCCTGGTTCATCCCTCAAATCCATACACAGACGATAACTGTCCGCTACATCAATAACGTTACAAGGGCTTCCCTTAAAACACCGAATGTAATCACTATAGAAAGTTTGACCAGAAGGAAGAATAAATTGGGTGCAGTCAATAGAAGCTCTATGGAGCGGAACTTGAGCTTGCTTACCCTCATAGTAGTGGTGCGAACAGGCAATCATAGTTTTAGCTTTGTACCAGTAGGCGAATCTCCTCATTATATTTACCCCGCATAGAGCTGTAATTGTTCTGATAGAGAAGCCCAGCCGAGGTAGCTCGGGTACTACGCCACTAATATCTAGAGTGACGCAGATAATCGGCCTGCCATTGTAATCTACCGTTAGATAATTTCCTGCCAATAACTCCATGAGCGGTATTTTTTCCTATTGTCTGGTGCGAACTAAGTGCTCTGAATCAATTCCTATCGATGGGATTCATATTTTTGTCGAATCCCATCAATTTAAGCTTTAGGTAAACAGTAGGTTTTGATAGAAGCTACAGTAAAGCCCTCCATGCCTGGAGGGCAAGCAAAACCTTGCACGGTGCAAGGTTCTAGTTCTCAGACTGCTGCGACTGCTGACGGCATAACCGTCTACGCAGGGCTTTAGGAATCTGCTCGTAGCTCTCCCAAAGAAAATCCATCTCTGCAAGGCGATAGGTATAGATCGGCTCAGCAACTCTTCGATTTCTACCTTGGAGGAACCAGCGGTCCACGGTTGAGATAGAGCAACGGCAGATCCTTGCCATCTCTTCATGAGTGACTGACCACTTGAGATAGAAGTCCTGGGGCTGCATCGACAGATAACAACCACTATAGAGCTGTAACAGGGTGAGTTCTCGGTCGCTGAGATGCTTGCCACTCATGATGCTACATCCATTAGAGGGCACTACCAGGGGCGCTGAATTGACCATCACGTTGGGAGGCCTGCGGCTCTGCTCCTAAGAATTGCTCAAGGTCATTTTCCCAAGCCCAGTCTGAGCTGCAGATGGTGCTAGATGGGCTTTGCCTATCTAGCTGGACTGTATAGCGCCAGTTCCAGAGGTGCTGATGGTTGTCGGGAGCATACTCCATACCCACAACAGTGCCGTAGTCCTGGGTTGAGACACTGTGCCAATGCACTCGCTCACCAAAGCCGAACTTAGGCTTCTTTGTGTCTTGGGGAAACCCCTGTGGCAGGGTTAGGTGAGGGCCTGGAGAACTGCCGTTATTTATATCGGCTCGGCTTTCTAAATCATGGGAAATTGATCCTGCCTTGTCTAAAGGAGGACTGAGCAGTAGCTCGCCATCAGCCTGCAAGGCTTGGCCTTTCGCTTCCCCATCACGTGGGTACTCCCTCATAGCTCCCGTGATCACTCCATCTAAGCAAATTCAAACGTTATAGTAACGCACTCTAACGCGTAAACACGTTAGACTAGAGAAAATCACGGAAACCTTGGAGGATGGAGGTGTTGAACGCCGAATGGGATGAATCTGCTTTGGTCCAAAAGCTTTCGGTCTACTTACCCGAACATGTCATGGAGACTCTACGGAAAAGGGCAGAGAGGGAGAAGCGCTCTCTAAGCAACTTGGCCGCCTACATTCTGGAGCGAGCTGTTGAGCAAGACAAAGACCAGGATTCTGAGGGTAGTAGTTAGTTGAACTTCTTGCCCATACGCTCCTCTTTTGCCGCTGGGGAACATTGGGAGACAATCAAGCGAAGGTCAGAGGCTCAATAATTCACCAGTTCACCTCCCATTTCACTACTGAAGCCAGAGGCCAATTAGAGTGGCAACGGTCTGGATGAGGGTGAGAAGGATGAGCAGGTCCGTTTGAGTTCGTGCCGGTGCACGGCTGTAAGGGGTTACCTCAGCTCCTGTCTAATACAGAAGGCTTAGGTACAGAAGGCTCAGGCTTATTTAAAGCCGTAGGCGTGTTTGGAGGTCTTAGGGTTATGGAGCTAGCTCTACGCCCCGCTACGGAAAACGTTTTCCGTAGTCTTTGCCCTTGCCCCTCAAACTTAGGGAAACCTTGTGCCTCTACATGCTGCTTGCAACTTTTTGAGTAGAACAAACTCTCAACTGTTTTCTCAGTAAAAACATTTGGTAGAATTTGATTCTAAGGTGATGAAGGGTGCGGGTAGATACGTACTTGACCTATTTTGACCTATTGCTCGCAATTGATTTTGAAGATACAGGCACCTCAAACGAGCGTAGGAAAGCTGCTTTTTACACATCGGTGCAAGGCTGGCCTAAAATTGGCCTAGTCAGGTAAAGCCTGGAGCCATTGCTAGGTATATGTTTCAGAAAACAAGGAAAATAATTCCTTCAGACCGTTTAGGTAAAAATTAACACATAACCTAAGCCAGCCAACAGACAAGACCTCACCCTTGCCCTTGCCCCTCCAAAAGCAACCGGACGGTCAATGTGTCCTGCCCGCGGCATGGTTGAACGAATGGCACTCATATCCTCAAGTAATTGCCCCCGACCCTGTACCAGCGGTTCTATACTCTGACACTGTTCCCTTGACACTTGGACGAGCGCATCAATGCTTGCTCGTTGAGTTTGACTAGCCTCAACCAGTGCAGAAGCCATATGGGCAAGCTTTGAAGGCTGGGAAGCCGGTCGCCCGTTCGTCATGCCACTCTCACCTCATCTGGAGCTGAAGTTAAAGGGGTGAGGCCAGGGCGGCGGTAATGAAGCAACTGATACTGCATCCCCTGGCTACGGGTCGCTCGCCAGCAGGGCCCGGTAAAGTAAGCTTACGCTCTCTAGCTTTTATTATTCGGTGAGTAGTTTATCAACAAACTACCTTTCCAGATGTTTCTAGAAACCTAAAAGGTGAACAAAACCAGTCGGGATAGCTTCTGTCAGAAACCAGTCAGAAGCTGTACACTTCCTTGTTATGCTCTGAGTTGGAGAGTGGCGCAGCACCCCTGGAGTGATGTCTCCGCACAGAACCCTAGAAGCAATACTCAAGATTCCGCACTGCATTGGCTGTCCCTGAATCATACTTTGGCTCTCTTAGTGGATTAGCCTGCAAAGTCATAAGTTTGTGAGAGTGAGGTGAAGATGAAGCCCAAAGCTGTCGTTCTCCTGTCGGGTGGCTTAGATTCCGCTACTGCTGCAGCCCAAGCCATTGCAGATGGTTATGAACTCATTGCTCTTTCGTTCCGATACGGTCAGAGACATGAGCGAGAACTGCAGGCAGCCTCGAAAATCGCGCAGGCCTTCCACATCGAGGAACATCAGGTCATGGAGGTCAACTTAAGCCAGTGGGGAGGGTCAGTCTTGACGGACCAAGCCACAGAACTGCCAACTGAAGGAGTGAAGCCTGATGTCATTCCCCCCACCTATGTCCCAGGCCGAAATACAGTTTTTATTGCTCTTGGTCTTTCTCTTGCTGAAGTGAGGGGAGCAGAGGCCATCTACTTAGGAATCAATGCAATAGACTACTCGGGCTACCCTGACTGTCGGCCTGAGTACCTCGCTGCCTATCAGCACCTGGCTTCACTCTCCTCTAAAGTGGGAGTTGAGGGGCTTGCCCCAAAACTCATTGCTCCCTTGGTTCTGGATAGCAAGGCGGATATCGTCCGTCGGGCTCTGCGGCTGGGAGTTCCGATTGAGATGACTTGGTCTTGCTACCAAGGCGGAACGGAACCTTGTGGCCTATGCGACTCTTGTCGCATCCGTGACCGGGCACTGATCGAAGCTGGTCGGTCTGATTTAGCTACTGTGACAGGGCAGGAGTTTTATAGAAAGGAAGCAGGAGGTTCCTCCCCTATGTCTTAGTCGTCACCTCCTGCAATAGGGAAGAGCGTTTTAAGCCGAACAACGATGCAAAAAACTCTACATTAAAAAAGATCACGCGTTAAATGACAAAATAGCAGTTAGTGAAAATCTTTCCGAATCGACCCGTCAACCTTCTAAATAAGAGATGTCATTTAGTGAGGTAGAAGGCGAGCGCCTTCACTTCCCCCACAGTTCTACAAATTCTGTCATCCGACTGCGATTTCCACATCGAGCGCTACTTAACTTAAAACTCGACACATTGAGCGATCACCTACATGACCATCGTTTCCCAGCTACTTTTGCTCCAGGTATCGCTGAATCTCCCGTAGTAAACTAGCACTGCCTTTGCTGTTCACCCGTAATAGCCGCTCTTGAGTACAGTGTTCCTCAATAAAGCCAGTTGCGGCATGTTTGGCACTAGCTGTTACCATCACAACTAGGTCATCGTTACGAACCCATTGACGAAGTCGGTCGCTTCCTCCCTTGTCATGGCTCAGATGAACTGTGATGTTCTCACAAACATTCTCTAGGAAGCTCTTCACTCTTTGAGCAACTGGCTCAGTGAGAGTGTAAATCAAAACAGCCTTATTCTTTAATTTTTGGAAAATATTCTGTGAGTTCTGATCTGCATCTCCCTCTGTCTTGCTCTGCTGGGTAAGCAAATCAGAAAGAGATGCCTCCAGTTTTAAGTCGTTGACAAGATGTCGAAAGATACTCCATTGAACCTCGTCAAGCCTGCTAGTAAAGTCCCGTATGCTATCAGCAATCTTAAACAGAAGTTGCGATCGCCGAGCTCGATCAGCACAGGGATGCACTACAAAAATATTGACTAAATCTAATCCCCAATCGATTGTATTGGGTGCTTGATAGTAATCCCACAAATCGAGCGCGTAATCAAGTAGGTTGGTATACTGCTGGGTATCAACGCCGAGAGCCAACAAGATAGTGACCAATTCGTTGAAGAGAGTAAAGTGTTGCTCTCCTGCCCCAGTGGGAACAATGCCAAAAACAAGAGTATCCAGAATCGCGGTATAAATAGGTGAAAATTCGTGGCGAGGGAAATTTGAATCTTTTTGAAATGAGCTGAGTAAATGGGGAAAAGAATTTTGTAATGCCTCTTGTGCTTTTGCCGCAACGGAGTTCTGTAAGGACAAAAATTGGGCGATCGCTCCTGGTTCATCTAGCAAGTACGCCACATCCCACTCCTGCGCTCCTTGTCTTGCACTATAGGTTGCCCGCTCCCACGCTGGATTCTGGTCTAAGATTGACAACCACTCTAACCAACTAGTTGGTACAGAATCCGCCGTAGCATTCGTGGCAGTTTGGGCTTTGCCAATCAACGACTCAAGGAAGGTTCGGTTCCTCCGGCTTGCTTGAATTGCATCCTGCTCCTCATTGGAGAGTTGATCAAACGCTTGTAGAGCAACCCACTCTGCTTCTAGGGTTTGCAATTCGTAAGCTGCCTCCAGTAGTAGTCTGACAGACTGTTGAGAGGATGGATGTTCCTGAAGAAGGGCTAGAACGTGATCGTAGTTCCCAATTTCTGCTGCTTGTACCGCTTCTTCTAAAGGATCAGATTGGGGTGTAGGCGGCAGGGTGTCCGGCAGAAGCCTTGCCAAACTCTGCATATATCGCTGATCGGCTTCAGATAATCCTGGAACGGTTAACAGTTCGTCTCGCAAAGCTGGGTTAGGAGGTTCGCTTCCTACTGCTAAAAGCATGAAAGACTTCACAACCTCTGCAACTCGGCTACCAGCTCGGTTCGTGAAGAGGATTCCATAGTTCGGTAGGATAGCTTCCTGAAAATAGGCAGCAGCGCTGCGAGTTGCATTCGTGATTTCAAATCGGCTTAACTCGCATTGGTAGATTGCTTGAATAACAGCTTGAGTAACAGCAAAGGGACGACGAACCTGTAATAAATCGGGTAACTCGGGCAGACGTAACAACTCGTTCCATGCCTGTAGTTCCGCCAGCATCTGTACCCGAAGAAACAGCAGATTCAGAGTATCCAGACGATTTTGATTGCGGAGGTATTGAAGTTCCTTCTCAGCAGTAGAGCGATCGCCCACTCGTAATGCCGTATAGAAATCTCGCAGAACTCGCCCTGTCGCTCGCGGTGCTTCATAGCTACCACTGGTTTTGCGATTGAGAACCTTGAGCATTCTAGTCAAAGCACTTCGGACTTCCACTGAATTGTTGGATTGATCACGTTTACCTTGAAACTTAAAGGCATTTCCTTGGGTTATTTCCTGTACCGCCACTTCAACGGGATCGCTGAGTTCAAGAGAGGCTCTCTGTCCTCGAAAGGTTGACCAAGTTGGACCAATAAAGGCAGTAAGTTCCTCTCGCAAGCCACGAAACTGCTGCTCAGAAAAGGTAATGCCATACCAATCCGTCCCTGCTTCCCGAGCGCAAGGAAGTACAGAAGGTAATCCTTTTTCTAATCGAGTAATCCAAGGTCGGAGGAAGGGATTTCCTTGTGCCCATTCCAGCGTCAGCCGGTTACCCTCACCAAAAAACTGTTCTAAAAACTCATGAATTTCTAGGCTGTCTCCTACATTCATAATCCCTTACCTCCCCAACGTACTCTGAAATTTAATTTCTGTTCTGCGATCACTGTTGGGTCAGTTTCATAGCTCAATGTTTCCTGATTGACTGTAATTCCGTTGAACGTGAAATTCATTGATCCAGCCAAATAGAAGGTATCAGTCAAGATTCCCTTTGAATGTAACTCTTCTACCTTATAGATTCTCAAATAGTCTGAATCTGCTTTAGCTCTCAACGTTTCCAAGAAACTGTTGTTGTGAGAGTCAGGGCGAGTTGCTACATAAACTGTCGTGCCTTGTTGAGTCAGAGAAGCAAGAACTTGTGAAAGACGGATCTTGGAACGATACCAGGATGGTTCAAGGGCTTGAAATGTATTAGCCGTGTTGTCAATCACTGGGATGTCTGAAATCCAAGGAGAAACGAGCCATAAATTTTGGCTAGGAGCAATTAATTCAGCCACCAGAATGGTTTGAAGGAGGTCTGGAACTTGACGGGAGGTTAAGCGAGAGTGAATATAGCGGGTCATTGCACTGCCTCCCGAATTCGTAGCCTCACAATATATCCCTGTACAGTTCTGCGGAAACCTTCGATAACAGGGTATACATTGAGAAATTCAACATCTACTGGCTCAGTCATTAACTGTAAAGCGGCTTGCTTTAAGGCTTGTCGATCAGTCAATTTTGCCATTAAGGAAACAGCGCCTACGGTCTTTAATGCCTGATCAACCTGTTCACGCCAATTGGGTTCCTCTAACTTCACCACATTTTCTGCGGGTTGCAACACATCTAATAGGATTTCTCGATCGGCTTCTGGTACGGTCGCAAACGGGTTATAGAACGAGATTGCTCGATTACGAATTAAGCTGCCTCGGAGCCATAAACGACCGTAGAGTACCTGAAAGCAGACATAAGGGTTGTTTCTCGTTTCTGGCAGTAGTGCATCCGTGAAACGGCTTTGAGTGCTAGCGATGTAAGCAAACACTCGTGCATCAATCTCGATACCTAAACGCTCTTCTTCTGCTTGCCAGGCACGAATCAGATTCAGCAGTTGGCGATCGGTTTCAACGTTACTGCCTGGAGTCAAAACGCGAGCATGGATGGCTGTCATCACAGTGGGTGTGACGAGGATACCTCGATGTGACAAAGTACGTCTCAGATTTTCGCTGGCGATCGTTAAGGATTGATAGGACTCTGCACCTCGAACCTGAGCGAGAGCATCACAGATCGAGTCATCTGAATCCGTTAGCTCCAATAGATTTGTCAACTCTGAGTCGATGATTTCAAAATCTGAAGGTTCTAGCGCACTTTCGACTAATCTAAAAAAGCCTGCTGGGTCTGCTGCATAGCGTTGCAAGATCTCCTCAACTACACCACTGCCACCTGGACTTGCCTCAGTCAACCAGATTTCTTCAATGCCTTCAGGCTTGGCAGGGCTATCAGGCGATCGCGGACCAGGATCAAGATCTAGCAGCAAATCTCCTGAATCAAACTGGGGACACAACTGCCAACAGGCTTCTAATAAAGCACCACCCAGCGTTGCACTGAATCGCTGTTTTGCCCACTCATCCCACCTTGCATGGGGTGGATTCCACAGAATTTGTGCTAAATCATTCAAAACATTTTGAACAAGGGAAGTGTTACACAGTTCCCGCAGTCTTTCATGGGTGGGTTGACGACCCGGAGGTAAGTGAGGATCTGGTTGTTCCTCATCTTCACCTAAGTCACCTCCAAACCCCTCGTCATTTTGTTCTTCAACTGCAAGTGTCTGAAAAATCCCATCTAGAACTGCGATCATTGCTCGTCCTACCCCGTCTGCTTGCAGCGTTTCGAAAGCTTCAGGCAAGGGAATATCTTTTTCTAGAGCACGGGCGACCAGCATTGACAAATAGATCTGGTGCAACCATCCTCTCTGGAAGATGTTGGCAATTCCATCTAAGCGAGGATCATGCAAAATACGATGTTTGAAGTAAGAACTGCGGAATGAGTAGACTTTGGCACGATTGGCATCATAGGGGCTAATCGTAAAACCTTCTGGAATCCGATAACGGCATACCAAACCATCCACCGTTTGAGCAAATCCAACCCCTGCAGATCTGCCACTCTCAGCCTCAATAAACTGAATTGATGTTTCTAGTTCTTGAACCTGACAATTGCGCTTGACTCGTAGGTTTGCTTGAGAACCCAGAGCAAAACGTCTTACTTCTAAAGGATTTTGCTGGTTATGAGTAAAGCTACAAAGCTCAGAAACAATCTCTAACCACAGCGAACCTTGGGGTAAGTCCAAAGAATTTCCGCTAGATGGTGGGACAGTTTGTGTATACCATTGCAGTTGTGCATTCGATTTATCACTGACTTCCGACGGAATCTGAGCAACCCTCAGCGTCCAGGGACGAATACAGCGAATATTTGCAACTCCTTCCTGCTGCCAAATCTGGAATGTGCCAGCTTCCTCAAACTCAGCACAATATTGGTCGATCGCTAAGGTCTGATTTCCAGCAATAAGCTCAGGTGGTGCAATCCAATGGCTAGTCTGGCTACGTTGCACACCAAAGCGCCGGGAAACACGCCCAGGGGCAAAAGTTTTAAGAGCCTGAAGGATAGGTAGATAGTATTCAGCGGATTCTGTCGTCTGCTGTGTGGCGGGGGGTGTAACAATGCGAACTTCAGGCAGTAATAAGTCGCTAAAGAGACTCGTAGGTACAAAGTCAGGTAAGGGATCGTTCGTGTGATAGTCCAACTCCGGTTCCCCTGGCAATGGGAGTCGCTGCCAATTTGCCTCTAGTCGCCTGAGGAGGGTGGGTAGAACCGCCGTCATCAATGCTCTGGGGGGTTCCCACAGAATGGCTTGTGTCTCTCCCAAAGAAATCTTGAGTGCAGACTGAAGGTAGCTTTCTAGAGATTGCTGCTGTTTTTCGTTTTCAAGGATAGATTGAATAATCGTTCTAGCTTGTTGCTGACGTTGTTGCTGCGGTGAGAAGGAAGAAGGCTTAGAAAAGTCTTTCCAGATACTCCCTTGAGGAGCGCCTTGCATCTGCTGTGCAATCCAGTCCATACAAGCAAATGCGGCTTGGATGCGAATAACATAGCGGTTGGCGATAGGTAGTAATCGCTCTTCAAGGGTGGGAGCAAACAGCAAGTCATAACTTTGATAAGCAATTCGATCGCGCCCATAATCAGACAACACGACAACCGTCCAAGGGCGCATGGCTCTACTGCGTCCAGCTCGTCCCTTGCGCTGTAGAAAAGATGCTATATCTCGCGGAGCTTTGTGCTGGATAACTGCTCCTACTTTTGGGTCATTGAAGCCAACTTCTAGTGAGGATGTAGCAACAATGATATCTGCGGTTGCATCAACTCCCGTATCTTGGGAACTGGTTCGAGTAACCCGAAGCGGATTCTGAAGTGTATGCCCAATTTCTTCGCACAGGAACCAGGACTGACCAATTAGCAGACGCGGTGCTGCAGCGGTTGCGTCATGAGTACGGAGGCTTGCTAAGGGTTGGCGTTTAGCCATAGGACGACCGAAGCTGTTAAGTCCTTCAGCATCAAGCAGGTTGTGAAAGAGACGGTTAGTGACATCTAGATCATCCGTGAAGGCAAATACACGGGAACCATAAGCACCGTTGCTAGGTGTGCTGTTTGAGGGATCTAGCACCCGTTGCAGCAGCATGGCGGTTTGAATACTGGTAGATAGTAAGCTCGTCCCTGAAACCGGATCACCTCTCAGGGCTAGGAGGTATTCCATCCCCTCTGGTTGTACATCGTCACTGGGAGAAATTTCTTCGACCGATCCGGGTTCTAATCCAACGAGTTGCGTGAAGAATTCGGCGGCACTCCGAAGTGTCGCTGACAAACCTGTGAATTGGACTCGCCTACCAACAAGCTGCTGCCATCGCCTTAGCAGGTAAGCAACTTGCGCTCCATGAATCCCGACATAAGTATGAACCTCATCCAACAGCATCAGGTGAGGAGGTTTAGCCGCATTTATCCCAAAGATATGACCATATCGAGAATCGCCAAGCGAGCGATTGAGCATCTCAGTGGTCGTGAAGAGTAGATCAGGCGGAGTCTGAATCATGCGATCGCGCGTCAACACAATCTCATCCTCATGAATCACTGCACTACAAGTTGGCTCCAGGCACGTTAACTGCTCTTTCCCTTGTTCTAAGTCGCTTCGCCTCCAACTTAAAGCACCACTACACCGAGGACATCGAATATAGGGACAGGTAAAACCGCCTCGCTCAGCTTCCCAATCATTTTTTAGGGCATAATCCTCTAGATTGGCTCGCCTAGGCGTTGAACCAAAGAGAGCTCCAATCAGAATCTTGCGTTGACCTTGAGCAGTGAGTGTGGCATCAAGACGACGGGCTTCAACATAGGTTCCAGAGAACTGGTCTTTGAGCAGCTCATTACGGGGGTAGATGGCGATCGCCTTTATCCAAAAGATTGTTTTCTTAATCAACCCAGCAATATGAGTTAGGGCAGGCAAATAAAAGGCTAGAGTTTTTCCCGTTCCTGTGCCAGCGCAGACAATCATTCCACGACTCTTCGTACTGTTTAGGTCACGGAGCATGCGGGCAGTTGCTCGGAACTGAAAGTCGGCAAGTTCTAAGATGCGGTTGGGCGATCGCAGCAAAGCTTCCAATGCGGTACGCCTTACGGAGGTTAGTAGCTTCTCCGCTTCCAGTTGTTCGACTACTTTTTCGGGTTGGATTTCTCGCTTGGGATAAACTCGCTGTCGTAAGGAAAAGCGGTAGTCTGCAACCAGCGTGGGTGAAGTTTGCCAATCACGGTTAGGAAAAAGCTGCCTCAGCCGCGCAAACAACCGCACAGCCTCATACATGCGCGTTCGATAAAGTCGTCTTCCTCTCCAATTAAAATCAAACAGAAGCTTTCGCTCCTGCATCTCATCAACTAAATCCCAGGCACTAAGATCAGCATCCTGAGTTTGAATGATTTCTTCTGCGAGTTCTTCAACCTCATCTTCGTTAAAGCCACCATCTACTACTCCCCAAGCCAATAGTTTAACTTCGCGGTTCTCTAATTGATTAAGAAACTCAAGAACTAGCAGATTGAGTTGAGCATCCATAACAATGTTGCACAATAGACTTAATTAGAGACACGAATGTAAAAGAATCGGCTAAGACCTTTTTCATCCAGCCAAGCCTTGATCTCTGGAGTGAAACGATCAAGAGTGGCTCCATGAGTAGTGGCAGCTTTTAGAAAATCTTGAACGGCTATGGGTACCTCACCAGAACTAAGACTGTTCCATTCTGAGACAAGAAGAGCAATTTCCTGGTCAATTTTCTGAAACTGACCTGAATCTTGTGGAAAAGCAACTGCATTGATCTTTGCAAGACGGCTCTTGACTCTTTGAACCTTTATTTTCCAACCCTGATCCTTTTCTAATAGCTCTAGCAAATCAGGATTAGTTTTAGGTAGCTTTTGTCTTTTGTAAGTTATCCAAACTTCCTGAAAATATGTTTCTAGTTCATTTTTTAGATCAGCAATTTTTGATTCAAATTTCTGGAAAGATTTACCTTTAAACTCTTCAATTAACCAACCCCGATCTTTTTGAAACTTTGACAGAACGAAAGCGGTTTCTCCGAGTAAAGCATCAGTTTTATGGCTGAAATCAAAATCCATTAATCCTTTTTCACGAAATGCTTTTGTAGCAGTTTCTATAGAACTCAACTCTTCAACTAAAGGCTTAATCTTACTCAGGCGATCGCGGAACTTACCTAAATCAGCGGCATATTTTTTAAGATCAGTCACATCCTGTGCTAATTTGGTTAACTGTGTACATTCATCTATTAGCATTGGGCTTCTCCCTTTATTTCATTCGCTAAATTTTGAAGTTCTTGGAGTGAGTTCTCAGTGGCTAAATAGGTTGATTCGAGATCACTACTACCTGTAGCTCGTAAGTTTTCAATCTCTGTAGTTGCAGCAGTAAGTGAGCGTCCCAAAAACTCCTTTGCCTGCTTCAAGAAATTGGATAAAATTTCAACTGGCTTTGGGGAAATTGTACTTAGTTGTGAAAGAAGAACTCCGATATCTTCCTCCCCTTGAATGTCTCGCATTGACTTCAGATATGCATTTAACTGAGCACCTCGAAAATCATTAATCGCTGCCTCTAAACTTGCTGAGTTCGGTGAACGGAAAACCCCCGCATTTTTTGCTTGAGCCACTGCTTGTTCAAGTGAGCTAATTATGTTCTGCTTAGAAAAATCTTCTCCTAATTCCTGTACAACCTGTTGATAGAACGCAAGTTGTCGCTCTTGCTCCTCCCGAACGGCCTGATCTAAAAGTGTGTCTACTGCTTTACGTGTTTCACCAATGACATCAAAAGGTGGATTAATACTGACTTCCGAAACGTTTACTTTTGGTTGCCAATCTTTGACAATCTCATTAAGAGGAGTCAGAAGTTGTGCTGTATCAATTACTTGAAGTCGAGTGGAGCCTCCTTTTGTACAGGGAATTCGAGCATCGAGAATCTCCCGTAGCTTAGGTTGATGCTTCTTTAGTGTGTTAAACAACTTCTGCCAACTGTCGGCACGGTGAGCAACATCAACCTTTTCTAAATCCATGAAGATAGCGTTAATGCGCTTCTCTAGAGATTCTGTAGAACGTCCTGCCATTCGGCTTGCGATCGCTAAAAGCTCTACAACTGCTGGCACAGGATCCAAAACAGTACTCGATTTCGCCGGAATCTTAGGAATCTCACTTAGAACGAAGTTGCTCCACTCCTCTAACTTTCTTGCGTAGGTACGGAAGTAAGCCGCTCCGTTGTCAAACCGCCAATGCTTGTAGTGATGATACAGGAGAATCGCTTGAAGGGTGAAAGTGGTGTCCCCTAAGTCGGAATCCTCGGCAGGAAGGATCAAATTGATACCTTTTGTGAGCCGTAATGACGCATTATCAGACGAACTAGCATTTCTACCTTTGAAATCATTGCGAAAAACAATGTTGGTAGATTTAAATGCCTTCTCCACGAACTGATTGCGGAGTAGCAAGGCAGCAGCCCAATCAGTTCTTGTATTGATTGCATCAAAAACGAGAGGGCGAAGAGCTTGAGCAACCAACTGGGGCAGTGGGGTGCCTGTTCGCCATTCATCTAACGCTTGAAGTTGTTCAGCCAACTTGGTGGGAAGACTGACTGTTCCTATCGCCTCAACTACTGGAGTCGTCGGAGTAACTGTAGTAGGGGTAACAACAAAGGTAGCTGTGACGGTCTTAGCTCGGGTTGAAGTCGTCGTGATAACTGGTTTTTGAACTTGAATACCTAGTGGACGCAAATCAAACGCTGCGTGAACCTCAGGCGGAAGATCACATAATTCACTACCGTCTGTCCAAAGGTTGAGTAGGGCTTCCCTACGGGAAGCATTGTCAGGAGTATCTGTACTCTTAATATTTTGAGTGATTATCGTACTAAGCGGACTTCCTCTGAAGTGAGCCAGTAACAAGGGGGAGGGAAAACGCCCTTCCTCAAGGTCAGACCGGTGATACTCCAAGATGTACCTCAGTACATTCTTGATCAAAGTGCGAGGATTGAACACTCCTGTATTCACGCGAGCGCGCATTCGCTCAATGGCTTTAGCGTTAAAAGGATACAGGCCAACACCATCAATTTGCCCAAAACCAGCGTGACAGGCAGGTCTGTAGTCACAATCCAGGCAAGCATTTGGCACGGAATGGTAAGGTTGCCCCGTCTCTTCATCCGTATCTCTTAGCCATGCCTGAATCTCTTCATTGCTAAGCCGAGCTGCGTTGAGATAGCGAGATGCTAATTGTTGCACATCCGTTTGAGTTACTAGGGATTGCTCATCGACAGTCTCAATGTCCAGATTCACACTAAAATCTGTGCGGGTACGAACTGTGTCAATCAAGCCTTGGAAGTAGCCTGTTGTACAAGCTAGCGCTGTTCGCATTGCACAGAGGGGTTCCCCTTCAATCTGTTGAGGCCGTGCGAGTACAGCTTCCAAAACTTCGCGATCGATTCCTTGAAGTTTGGCAAAATCTTCAATCAGTAGAATTAGTTCTACTCCTTGTCTTGCTAAGGCACGACGCACATCCAGCATAAGTCGCTGCAGATCTTCACGACCTAGATTAAGCACTTTCGCGATCGCTGCGTCTAAATGCCTGTTTAACCATTCGACGACCTCCTGTTTGGGAATAAAGTCGTTATCGAGATGGGTATAGAAGTCACGGGCTTTTTCACTTGCCCTCTCTCTATTAAGAATTCCCGTAGGCAAATCTTCGACTGAAAAACCGCGTCGTTCTTCTACATCTTCAACACGGTTCTGAGTACCTAAGATGTGAGTCACTAGGCGCTCAATAATGCCTTTAGGCTTTAACCAAAATTGTTCAGTAAAGTATGGATCGCGTAATAAATCTGGCAATCCTTTTGCAACTTCATATTCTATTTCTGAGAGGTATGAAATATTACTTTTCCCACTCAAACCAACAGAAATCGCTAAGTTTGCCAGCAGTTGTTCACGTGCTTCAGCTTCTGTTAAAGTATTTGTCGCCTGCCGTAAACGGCTCCGGTACTCATCAAACTCGGAGCCTTCAATACCAGTCAAGATTCGTTCAAGAATGTCTCTCAGGTTTGTCCCTACTTTTGGAATCAACAGAACTCGGTAATGAGGCTCTTTACGGATGCCCTTAAGACGGGTGTATAGCCAGCGAATCAGATGTGATTTCCCAGTACCGGAAGTACCTAGAATTGGCACAAAAGCAAAATCTGGTGTTTCTAAAAAATCCTTTAAAAGTCTCTCTCCATCGTATGGGATAC
Source organism: Leptolyngbya sp. FACHB-261 (assembly GCF_014696065.1). Taxonomy (NCBI): domain Bacteria; kingdom Bacillati; phylum Cyanobacteriota; class Cyanophyceae; order Leptolyngbyales; family Leptolyngbyaceae; genus Leptolyngbya; species Leptolyngbya sp. FACHB-261. The sequence continues at coordinate 102,602 of NZ_JACJPL010000016.1, forward strand.
GTGATTGTGCCTCCGTGAGATTCTGGCGATACATTTTAGTGGGATGATGTGTCGCTAAAAAAATGTGATCTTCCGGTTGAGTCGCCTCGACATCCATGACTTGGCGAACCATATCTGTTTTCCAGCATACATACTTGCTGAATGTCATGACTGTCCTCCATTTGTTTTACTGCCAAGCCACGTAATATGGGAGATACCTGGATCTCCAAAGCCAGCGGTTAATAGCAATACTGGTGCATCTGAAAGTTTCTCTAGCCTAATGCTTCCTTCATCTTCTAAACGACGTAGAGCAATTGACGTGACACCTGAAAGATGATTTGGTTCTCTTAATTCAATTTGCTGTTCGATTTCCTCACGAAACTGACCTGTCTCAAATATGGGACAGTATTTTCCCAGTCGATTAATGAATTCTGCTAAAGGGAGTTGCTGGTTAACTTGGTTATTAAATAGTCGTTTCAGGTTATACCTCAGATAAACTGTAGGATCTGGAACTAAGACTGGTTTTTTGGACAAAGAATTTCGCCAACAAAATCCTAAATAACAACTCCAATCCTCAAACTGTCCATAACGAGTATCATTAAGTTCAAGTAATCCATCGCCAACTTGTTGACGTAATTGTGTCTCTGTCTCTTCCCAGTTTCCAGGTGCATCATAAAAATTCTGAGCTAAATACCAAGCTATAACTCTGGCAAAATCGTGATTTTCGCAATTGTCTGGCGACAGAAAAAGATTGACAACAATAGACGGCAATGAATCTTTTTTATTGATTTCTGGATTAAGCTTGATACTCGCATCGTCCTCAATCAGAAGTCCCATATTAATACACTGTCTGGTAACAGCTTTAATCATTTTATGAGGATCTTTCTTAATTTCCTCTTCTGGTATCTCATCAAGATTACTGGAAACATCTTGTTTCTTTTTGTTTAGGCTCATCAAAAGACTTATAGGAGACAGAACTTGATAAAGCTTCTCTCGATTCTCTTGATGACCTTTAGCCTTGATGAGATAGTTGTAAATTCCAATGACACGACTGGGAACTGTGTAGGCACCTTCCTTTAAAACACTCATAATCCTAGCTCCCCGCAAAGAAATTCAAAGTAGAAGTTACGACCATTGAAAACATCTTTGAGTTGGCGATGATTAGCAGTTGGATCAGGCGTATTTTCTGGTAGAAGGATGATGCGAGGAACTCCCATCTCCGGTGCTAAGAGATATCGAACTGACAGAGGCTTGCCCTCAGCGTGAAAGATTAATGTTGGAACTTTGAACATCTGAAGGGGACGATATTCCTCAAATAGAAAAATGACATTCTTGCCTGATTGTTTAGTAAAGGCTTTATGTAGTGCTGTGGGTGCAACAACATTTTGAATCCCTTGATTAATCAACCACTTAAAAAGGCGATCGCGATTACGCTCTGATCGTTTATCTTCAAATGCTGAGTAAAACACAAGCAGCAGTGATTCTCCATCCAACAACTTTTGAAGCGGTTCATCTAAGCAGAAGCTTGGCTTATCCCATACAGGTGCTGGTAATGGAATGCCGCCAGCAAACGGTTCAACTCCTTGCGCTCGGCAAACCGGGCAACCACCACACGATCGCTCCACATGAACTCGGTTGCGGTAAGGTGACTCACGTGCTGGGATACTGTACGTTTCTGAGAAGATTTCAGAGATACATTGTTGAGGTCGTAATGCCTCTCGCATGAGCTTTAGAGTGCGTTCAGCCCACCACTGGCGTTGACTACGGGCGGGTTCGACGAACTGATTCCATGTCTCGGGGGATAAGTGAGCATCGTTTAGAATCTTGACCGTGCGTAGGCTTCGATGGTGCTCAAGAGCCTTTTTATAGGCTTCCTCTGAATCAAAATTTGTTCGTTGAGGGGGTGGTTCTGCGTCAATTTCAAGCAAACCAGCCCGGCTCATCAACGTTAGTGTCCGGATGTTCCAGTCCTGGTTGCCTGTGCTAGATGGATCGAGGTCGAGGTTGTAGGACGGTAGGACGTTGATAGGCACCTGAAATCGCCCATCAGGTAGCCGTGATTTTCGAGCGAACATTTCTTCCCAGCGGCTTCTACCTTTCTCGGATGAAATGTAGGTAATTTCGTTCAGGTTGAAGGCTACATCATAGTCTGACTGGGTATATAGCGTTAGGGATAGAGTTGCCTTCCCATCTCTGCCCCCTCGCCCAACTTCTTGATAGAAGCGATCGATGGTTTCAGGAATACACACATGAATAACAGCGCGAACATCCGGTAAATCTACCCCTAAACCAAACGCTGAAGTTGCTACGACAACATCGATTTGTCGATTTCTCCAAGCCTCTAGAAGTTGCCAACGGTCTTGCTGCTTCGATTTGCCAGTCATCTTCGCAATACGCTTGAAGCCTGCACGCTGAAGCTCGCTGTACCAACGATCCACATCTGCTACTTTGCTGCCATAAATGATGAGTGGACGCGGGAGATTATGCAGCGCTTCAATTAAACGCTGTCGTCTTTCTTCCCAACTGGAACACCAGGCAAACCAATAGGCAGGCTCTGGTCGCAATTGAACTGATGAGACAACCTGGAAAGTCCCCGGTTGCCCAAACAGTGTTTCTAACGTGTCCAGACAGGATTCAGTAACCGTCGCGGTTAGTAGTAGTGTTGGAAATGATGTCAGACGCAGCAGATCTCTGCGGAATCCAGCGAGTTCCTGAAATTCAGGGCGAAACTCGTCTCCCCATTGCTCAACGATGTGAGCCTCGTCTATGATGAAATATCTGAGAAACTCCTGCCGTGCTGCTTGATAAACGCTGGGCGACAGCGACTCAATCAAGCCCTCTGGAGAGGTGAAAATAATCGACTGGGTTCCTTGACGGATGCGATCGCGAATTTCATCACGGCGTTCCTGTCCATCTATAGAATTATCGCTGTAGTAAGCAGTAGCATAGCTGATTCCAGTTTTTTCCCGAAATGCTCGTTCTTGATCAATTGCTAATGCCACCGTCGGGACAACTACGATTGTGACCCCCACTGGATCTGATCTTAATTGGGCTGGTAAGTGGGCACACAAGCTTTTCCCAGAACCCGTTGGTAAATTAACAACTAGCGTAGCTCCTGGAGGAGACGTCAGAATTGCTCGAACGGCTTCGCGTTGTCCCACACTCTGATAGGTTTCATGCCCTAACAGCGATAAAAAGGGGTCACCAATTACTGAGGAATTATTGCGGCGTTTTGCTTTGTTCTCTGAGAGAGGAGGTTCAGGAGAAGCTGTCTCTGAATCTGATAACCATTCTGGCTTCCAAGGACGAGCGCTCAACACAAAGAAATCAGGTTTTTCAGTCAAAACATCCATGCTGCTTAGTTCCCAGACTTTTCGGTGTGTTGGGAAGGGTAGTGTTCGAGGCACCTTGATTGTTGGTGAAACACCCCCTTGCAGTTCCGCTTCATGCCTTAATACGTGCCTAATTAATGCAACAGTATCGCCAATACCAAGTTGGGCAGTGGAGTTTTCTAAAGCATTAAGCAAACGCTGTTGGCAAGACTCAAAACCTGTTAGATCATCCAGATTAAGGTTGGAAGCTTGGCTGAGATAGTCGTAAATTTTCTGAAAACTCATAACCCATTTTCTTCCTCAACATCTTGAGAAGGCGCCCGCCCTGAAACAATGTAAAATCCAATAGAATCAAGTCGAATGTGAGGATGGCGAGTCCCAGTTATCAAAACCTGCTTTAATGTACGTTCAATCTCAACTTCTAGCGCCAGCGATGTGTCTCCATTGATTTGGGCTTGCCGTTCCAAGCGAAGTTGAAGCTGCTCTAGTCGATCACCCAACTGCTGCTCTGCTTGCGTTGCATAGTGCTGACAGCGATCGCAAAAATTAGGGTGCTGTCGCAGCAGTGATTCGGACTGTTCACGCGATGTTCGACAGAGTTTTGTCCAATCATCCCGGCTCACAAACTCATCAATGACCTGCAATCTCCCTTTGCCGAGGCTGTAGTCATGAGTCGGCTTTCGTTTATCTGAGTAGGAGCGTTGCAGGATATTTAAAAGCTGCGGATTGTCTACAACGTTCATCCGAGTATCTAAAAAGATAGTTTCTATTACTGGTGGGAAGATGGCATCCATGCGTCGCTTCAAAGCTGCTTGGCTTGCATGCTTCCAGTTGTGTTGCTGAAATACTCCATCCACTAAGGCTAAATCTGCTTCAATGACATAATCAAAGCGGAAACCTATCCATTCCATGCCTTCCTCTTCTGACCAGGTTTCATCGTGCCGCCACATAGCAAATGCTCGCCCCCGGTCGTCCCAATGAATGTAGTCCTTTAAAGTCTCAATCAAACCTTCGCCAATACGATACAACATAGCCTCTGGGTGCTGTATTGCTTTACGCCGTTGATAGGTTCCGGGTTGGTTGATGTAGCCCTTAAAATACTTAATCAAGTCATCAGCTGGCACTAGAGTTCTGGAAGTTCGTTTGTAGCGGACAATCCCTGGCTCATTATCATCTCGATGGCTTCTAAACATCAGGGCGCGACAAATCCACCCTTCTACAGCCTTTTGAATGTCCTGATGATGGGCATCATAGTCATCCAAAGCTTTAAAGTATTGAGTTGCGTTTTCTCCCAAAGCATCAATTTCATCGAGCGCATTTTGCTCATCAATGCTGACTTTTTCGGCAGCAATTTCCTCGTTAATTAATTGAATCGCCCCAGTGAAGCCATAGGCACCCAACTGGAATAGAGTGGCTTCTATTTCAGGTAACTTTCTGTCTACGTAAAACTGAAGACTGGAAATCGATCCTTGAAAGATTTTAAAGCCTTCTTGCAAGAGCCGATACCATTCACCATGAATGCTGTCACTGGTATCAGCTCCTGCAAAGACAACAAACTGTAGCAAACGGTTACGCCCAATTCGATTCAGACGGCCATTCCGTTGCTCTAATCGATTAGGAGATAAAGGAAGATCAAAGTGAATCAGCCAATCGGCAAATTGCAGATTATGTCCTTCTTCGCCAGAAGTATCACAAATTAGGACAAAACAATTGGGGTCATCTCTAAACTGATTGGTGTTCTCTTCCACCTGATCAACGGATTGCCCAATTCGATAACTGGCAATCGACTGCCTTCCAAATACGCTCGACAATTGTTGCACTAGTTCCTGGCAGGTATGGGTGAAGCTTGTGAAGACCACAATTTTGGGAGGTTTTCCCCTATGGTTCCTAACACAGTTCTTCAGAACCAGTTGAAGATGCTCGATGCGATCGCCCTCCTCAGAGGGTTGTTGAAGCACATCAAGCAGAGCTTGAAGGATCTCGACTTCACCAGGAAATTGGGGGGTTTTCAGTAATAAATCAACTGCTTCTGAGCCCAGTTCTTTGATAAGAGCGGGCAGGGCAGTACGCTTGAGCCGCGCCAGAACTACCCATTCTAAAATCGCTAACCAAGTTCCACTAGTACAAAACAGTAGCAGAAACACTTGATGGAGGTGCTGATAGTAAGGATCACCCTCTTCTCTTGTGGCCCCGATTGCCCGGATGCGCCATTCATCTAGATACTCATGAATATTGGGCGCTCGCTCATCCAGGTCATACTCTACCTGAAGGGTTGCCCCGGATTGGTCTAATAAAACATCTTCCACAGTATCGCGTCGGTTGCGCAACATACGGCGATGGAGACGATACATATCGCTGATATGGGTGCGGATAGAGTGAATCACTCTTCCTCGCTCAATTAAATCAACCTTCGGTGAGCTTAGAAGAGATTCAAGTCGCTCAGCCAGAGCTAATAGACGAGGATCTCGGGCAAAAAGGCTCCGCAAGTTACCAAGACTCTTTTTAAGAACAAAGGGCGAGGCACTCTCCTTGAAGGAAAGGAGTACTCGACCAACATCCTGACGCAAGTGAACACGCTCTTTGAAACCTGCAACATCGTCAAGGCGGTATGTGGTTGGGTCAAGAAGATGCAACATCGCTAAAAAAGTCTGCTCATGGTTGAGCGCAGGTGTGGCAGAAAGAAGTAAAAGGCGGTCTGCTTTGTGTGCAAGCCCCTGGGTGATTGCAAAGCACTTCTGCTGTTGTGGATCAGTGGATTGTGCTAGCGCAGCAATATGCTGCGCTTCATCTAGAATCAGGAAGTTAGGTGAGGTAGCACAGTGATAAGTAGGAAGGTCCTCAACTGTGAGCAGTTTTACTTCGTCAGTCAAATGAAATTTGCTTTCTAACTCCTGCTGCCATTGCTTAAGCAAAGGACGAGGAACAACCACTACTGCCTGCCCATTAGGCTCATCCAACAGGTATTGCCGCAAAATTGTCCCTGCTTCGATTGTCTTACCCAATCCAACTTCATCTGCCAGTAGATATCTCTGTACTGGGTCCTCTAAAACCCGCCTCACTACTTCAACTTGGTGCCTGTATAATTCAATGCTGGCCGAGAAAAGCCCAGGCATCCCGCGACTAACTGCACGTTGCTCAATGAGACAGCGAACAAAAGCAGAGCGAAGAGCATGGAAAAAGGGTGTTTCCTGCCCCTTCATGATAAGAACTTCAATGGGATCCTCAATAGGGAGATCACAACGGACGTAAACCTCTTCTGCAGTAGCGTAGCAAAACCTCTTATTAGGTAGATGAACTTCGTAGCGGCAATCTTCACTGTGCCAAGTAGAAATTCTGCCCACTTGCCAGGTCTCATGTTCTTCCAATCTGAGATAGCAACGGGTATGACGCTGAAGAAAGATCAGCTCAAGCGAGCGTAGAGGAACCGTTGAGTAGATAAAATTCTCAAAAGAACAAAAGTATTCTACACAAGCATCCGAGCCAAAAATTTGTGTGATCTTTCCTATGCCAAGGGTGTTGTCCCGAGAACGGACAAAGTTCCCGGCTTCTATTGAGTTAGAATTTTCACATGGAGTGGCTAGAGAACACATTTATTTAGCACGTTGACTTGTGCTTCTATAGGAGTACAAACATTCTAAAATATTAAGATTTTGTTTCTGATTACTGGAACTTCAACATTTTATTTTGAACTATTTAAAATGCAGAAAGCATAGAACTCCTTTAAAATTATTTCAGCTCCAGAAGTTTCACTAAACAGTGCTCCTCAGATAGTGCAATTATTCCTTACACTATAAGTGCGCTGCTGATCTAGAAACAAAACTGAAAATAGTGCGTTGCCAAAAGCAAGCCTACTCTTCATTCACTATAAATCCGTCATTTTTTTACCTCCCATTCTTTCGCGAGCCAGTTTTCGATGCTCCAATAAATCACTCAAAAGTTTGGATTGCTTCCCAGAGTTTTCCCAATCTTTAATGAATTGCTGCAAGGCAACGTTGACCATATCTTGTATCGCCGGCGTAGCACTTTGATAACGCGGCTCAAGGGAGTGTCTAATCCGGCGTAGAGATTCGTAGAGTGCGTCTGGAACACGAACGACTTTAGGTTGAGGCAAGGTTTTTGATGATTTACTGACCTAACCCAGCATTGTAGTGATTTTGCTAGGAAGGCTGCTAGCATGTATACATGCATACAGGGTGTTGTCAATGCTGCAGTTAGTGATACGAGCCGTTCCAGTACAACGTGGCCCCCAGGGCGAGCATGTCAGCTACTTGAGCAGTCTCCCCTTCGGGGATATAACTCGGCTTCTAGCTGATGGCCGCCTCTACGTTCCTAATGAACCAGAGCTACCAGATCTCGCTCAACGTAAGACAAATCCTACACGGGTCAAGTCAATTTCTCGATACATTCTCGACACCTACCAAAAAGGAAGTACCTTCTTCCCCCCAATTTGTGTGAATGTTCAGCCGTCTCCTAACTATTCAGACGGCAACCTTCTTCTGCCTTACGATTCAGTTGTGTTGCGATTAACGGATGGTCAACATAGGTGCTTTGGAATCAGAAAGGCCCTTGAAGATGTCCAGTTTAACCAACCGGCTCATTTTCCTATTCTTTCTCAAATTGAAGTAGGAGTGTTGTTGTATTCGGGATTGTCCATAGAAATGGAACGTCAAGCCTTTCGTGACCAAAATCTACTAGCCCAAAGACCAGGGACATCCTTGTCATATTCTTTTGATCAACGTTCTCTAGAGGTCACGATTGCAAAATCCCTAATAGAAAGAGTCCCGTCATTCTGCAATAACGTAGAGATGTTTGAGAATGGCTTAGGAAGAAATAATGCAAAGCTCCTTACATTCTCAACTCTAGTTAAAGCTACTCAACATATGTTTCCAGGCTTAACATCTGATGATGGCTTAGAACTGCGTACCTATTGGGCAACCTGTTTTTGGACTGCGACGGCACGTAGCCTACTTGGCGATCCATGGGAAATCCAAAGTAGTAGTAAGCGAATTAAACAAAGGCAGCAATCACTATTAGGAAGTGCTGTTATTTTCCAGGCTCTAGGCTTATTAGCTTATGATCTTCAACTAGAGGGGATCTCTGCCGGAAACCTCCCTCAATGGCTCTTTAGGTTAGGAGAAATGGATTGGAGCCGTGAAAATGCACTTTGGCAATTACATGGAGTAACTACGATCGGGTCTCAGGGAGTTCCAATTCTCCAAAACACAAAAACAAGTATTGATGCAGCGCATAGGATTCTACGCGATTTCATTGGCCTTGCCTTAATGAACAGTAATCTTAGAGAGAGGACCAAGCCAGAACTTCCTGAAGGGCATCTCGCTGACCAAATCGTTGATGATCATACCGAGGATTCCACCATAACCAGTTAGTTGAATCTGACCAAACTTTATGTTTCTTCAGTATCTCAATTCGGCTTAGGGCAAGTCCTCCAAGCACAAACTCCGGTCTACTCCATGTCAACAATTCATCCAATTGCTGGTTAGACATCCCAAACTTCAACCCTGTAGGCATTGTGTTGTCGATTTTCAGTAGTCCACCTAGAGCTATATATTGATAGCCTATATCACGATATGCGCTAAGTAGGGAAGCTAAAAAACTTTTGGGAGAATTGTAATGGGGCAATAAGGAATCTTGTTGCGGAATGGATTCGCTACTCCAGTTGTATAGAACCGCTCCAACTTGAACGACACCGACCAAGGTATATGCTCGATACTTACAAGAATATTCTTCCCAACTAAGTTTGGCTAAGTGTAGAGATAATAGAGGCTCACCAAAGATATCTGGTGCAAAGACGTAATCAGGACTGAATTTTCCACAACGATCAAGAAAGAGCTTGATCCGCTGGCGTAACTGTAAATCGTCTGCGAGGCGTAACTCCCTCAGCCATCGGTTGTTAGTAAACTCGCAGTGAAGCTGTTTATACCAAGGGCGGCTTTGTTTTTCAAATACACCACTGTCAATGAAGTAGGGCTTTCCAAGAGCACGAACACTGGCGAGAAAGTTATCCGAGCATGTACTAGGAGCTAGGATACCAAATTCTCCTTTTAGAGCCTCAAGCTTTTTTAATAAACTGAAGTAATCTGCAGAGAAAACGGGTAGAAACTGCCTTTCCATAAGCTAAAAATCAGTTAACTCAGCTTAACCTCTGGATGCTACCGACCTAAACCGAGCTCTTGAAGCAGTGCTTTGAATCGCTTGTAAAACACGTAAGTATTATGAAAACCTCGTCTCCGGTTACGATCATTTCCCCGGAAAATTACTACCTCAACTTTAATCTTTTGACAAATTGGGCAATTACAGCTCTGCCAAGGGCGATCTTCTAGTAATTCCCTGTACCTCGTCCTGCGTTTATTCTGTTGTTTGATCTGGTTGATTGGATCTAACTTGCTATCGCGGGGTTTCTCTAATAGTTCACTGTAGTTCAGCAGCTCCTCCAAAGTTTCTTCTAGGCTCAATTCTCCTATGTCAAACTTCCGAAGAGCACTCAATGTTGCTTGTTCAAACCCTTTAAGGGTTTTACGATCAGCCACACCAGACTCAATACAATTTTTAATCCGTGCTCCAGAGCCATCAGCTTGAGGTACACGAATGGAGGTGTACTTCTTACCGGAGGCTACATGATAGTTAGTAGTGGGATCCAGCCAGGCGCTTCGCAATGGGCTTGCTGAATCAAAGCTTGTCACTCCTAGATGACGGAATGCAGGGATGGCATTGATGCGACCTACCCCAAAGAGATGTAAACGAGTTTTAGAAGTCAAATGTGGATAAATAGCTTCAAGGATCTTGATGATTTCTTTGCTCTGAGCGTAAGCTAGTCCTCCCAAAGCAATGTAATCATACCCCGCTCGAATCATTTCTCTAACTGCAACAGCATAGGATTGCGGGTCCCACCCTTGAGCAGCAGCAATTGGAGTGAAGGTATAACCTTCATCTTGATGTCTCTTGAGAAATTCCTTTGCGTTGGCTAGAGTTAATTCGTAACGTTTTTCTCGAATTCCTGGTTCAGCAAATGGACCTACAATTAGATGATCGATGCTGACTCCAAAGTTGAAGCCTAGAGCCTGATAATAATTTAAAATCTCATCAGTACTGTATGGGGGAACCTCTTCCTTAATATATCCAAAAGCTCCACAATCGCCCATGACCCTTCCAGAAAAGCGGATGAATTTGTGAATCCCTACTGCTTCAATTTGAGATCTCTTTCTCTTGGAACCATCTACAACTACTTTAGAAACAAGAATTCCGTCATAATTCGGGAAATCATAGATTTCATGAGCATAGATCTCATCAGCATAGGGATCCCGATTGGGCGTGAGTTTATCAATAAGGAAGTTGTAACCTGGATCCACCCGATCGTCCCATTCAGGAATGAAATACTGCATACCTAAATGCAAGTTGGGAGCAGGAGGGACATTAGGAATAGCAAGAAACTCGGCATCCGTACTCTTCTTAGCCTGGTCAGTGGATTGTCTCTCAGTCGCTTTTTCCTGACTCAGCAACTCGGGGAATCCTAAAGATAACTCTAGCTGAGTTATGCTCCGCTCGATAACTTGTTTAAAAATCTCAGGAGTTTCATAAACGCTCTGGACCAGGTTCAACTCTTTACTAGTAGCCTCAGCAAAGCGTTTGAGAAGAAAGCCTTTGAGACCTACCAACCCGTAACTGTAGCGTTTAGCATCAACATTAGATAGGGGAAGAACAAAAGTTTTTGCAGACATTCCCTGAATGCTTTTTGCTCCTCTTGCTGAAGCTAGAAAAATTAAGGTTTGTTCAGGCCGAGTTTCAATAGGCAGATTGATTGCTCGTAGATAGTTCTCCCCTAAGAGAACAAACACAAGTTCGTAGCCCTGTATAGCCTTCTCCAGAGCTTTATGCACTTGCAGAAATTGTGCCCACACATCCACCTCACGACTCTTCATAGAGTTGAAGGTCACCTCGTAAGGCGCTATGTCTTGGTCCTCAGGAATTAATCCATATCCTGCAGAAAGAATGAATACTTTAACCGCCTCCTGTCCTAGTGATTGACGCAGGATTTGAACACCCTCCATTACTTGGAGATGTTGCATTCCTGTGTACATCTGCCTTGCAGGGCAAATAAACTCAGCCAGCCGTGTCTCACAAACATGCAAACGAAAGGGGTCTTTGAAGTCCTGCAGGATAAGCTGATTCTTTGGCTTGAAACGCTTTTCCCCAGTGCAGGAGGTGATGACTAAGACACGGGGATGAGGCATGAAGTTTCCTGTCCGTAACGCTCTCGTCCTACTTAGTAGCGAGATCAAGCCTACCTCAATAAATGCTCGATCACGGATGTGGCAAGAATCACACAGACTGTGAGATTACCACCTCTCCCTGATAGCAAGACCAGGTCACTTTAATAGGAACCTGTAATTCCAGGGGCTGAGTACGACATCAGCCGGTATCGAGAACCAAGAAGGTGACGAGCTTCAGTGCTTGGCCTTCAAGGCCGTCCTACTTCAGAAGACAGTGAAGCGGCTGATAGGCATTAAGATACTCTAGCTGAGAGTCGGGTTAGCCTGAGTAGTCTACAGCATTGATTCCTAGATAGCTAGATAGTCTCTGTCCCCTTGGCTTCAGCTAGCAAAAGGGCAATGGCGATAAAGATGTTTCATCTTGGTATGTAAGTCAAGGGAATTTCATTGGGTTTTTCCCCATCACTCGGCACTGCACCCTAAAATTTAGGACTGCCTCACTCAGCTAGATTAACCTCAATCACACGGTGTTCCTGAATGCCCGGCTCCTGCACCATCTGAGAGGCTACCTGCAACTGCTACTCTGCTACGGGCTGTAGCAGAGTAGCAGAGCGGAAGAGCAATCAGCTCATAGTCAGTTGCAATAGCTAGGCGGTGACTGTGGCAGAGTTAAAGCTACAGACAGTAGAACAATGGCTTTGAGGCTTATGGACTCACCTCACCTTTAGAAACTTGTGGGTTTGCAGACTGATCCGCCACTGAGGATGAGTCAAAACATACTCAATGGCCAGAGCAGTGCTCTGCTCGCGATTACTCCATTCTGGTTGGAGATACTTTAGTGCTGTAGAAGGTACTCTAGCTGCCTGTTTCTCAGCCCATTCGAGATCACTTCGGTGAGACACAACTACCTTTAGCTCATCAACATAAAGGTACACACTCTCATGCGGAACTTTCATTTTCTTAGGTGATAATGTAACCCAATCGAAGGTCCCACTTATTGGATATGCTCCAGAGGTTTCGAGGTGGACCCGGAGACCCATTGTACGTAGCTGGGCTGTGAGAGGGCCCAAGTCATGCATGAGTGGTTCGCCTCCAGTGATGACTACAATTCCTGGATTCGGTCTACAAACTTCATCAATTAGGTCAGTTATCTTGTGCTGAGGATGAGCTCCGGAATTCCAAGACTCTTTGGTATCGCAGAACCAACAACCGACATCACACCCCCCTAAACGAATGAAAAAAGCATTGACACCTGTCCATGCGCCCTCTCCTTGCACGGAATGGAAGGTCTCTACGACGGGATAAGCTATAGTTGCAGGCTCAGTCATTCCTCATACTCCACCCAGCTATTGGGGGTTTCTGATACCATCACCTTTAGCTGTACACCCTCTGGTACCCGCTTTTTAGTCTCGTCGTAGATATACTTAGCGATCATCTCAGCTGTGGTTTCATAGCCTTTAGGTAGAACTTCGTTAAGTAAGCAGTGGTCTAAGCCACCTTGAGTCACGTCTTTTTTAGCCCACCGTAAGGTTGTGAAGTCAGCCACCATTACTGCGTGAGGCGTTCGCTCTGAGGGGTGAAGCCGATCAGAAATAGCCTTCACCTGAACTTTATATGTGTGTCCATGTATCCGACCACAAGGACCATCGTAGTCACGGATGTAATGGGCACTGTCAAAAGTGAATTCAGTGGTAAGTTTCCACACAGACATCCTAGTGCCCTCCAGAAGCAAACATTAGGCCCTCAAGAATAGCTGAGGGACTCAGCTTTTTCTAGAAGATACAGGCATCCTTAAACTATCAAAAGCACTTTTCGTCGGATTGCTACATCAACCTCCCCGCAAGATATAAGGCCCATCTCCATGTCATAACAGCTCAAGATGGACTGTTGTACCTGTAGTCTTGACGTTTCTAACTATGCTTTCTAAGATTAGCTCTCTCCCAAGGCCCATGATTTCCCGGAGGCACTTAAATGCATTGTTATCTCTTAGCAGCATTAGCAGCTATTTGACAGGCCCTACTTCTCTGTCTTACCTTGCTTCGTTCCAGAAACGCCAAGCTGATGCCGCAGATCCGCTAAGTTACCATACTTAGCCCATTTACCAGCTTTAGCTATCAGTAGATCAACAGCTAGATCCTGGATCTCACCTGGTTCACAGCCCAACGTTTGAGCAGCTTCCTTGAGCCATTGGGCACGGTCAGGAGAAACCATGAAACGTTTCATGGTTTTGCGCCCAGGGTTCTGTGGTGTTCCACTTAGGTAGGCTTGGACGGTTCTCAGGCTCTTACCCACGATGATTTCCAGAGCTGGTTTGAGCGCTTTTTCTCCTTTAGCCGGCCGTCCGGGACGCTCAACATAACCTGCTTCTCTTAAACGATCTGCTAAGGCTCGCACTTCCGCGGGAGTGTAGTCCCGACGCTTTTCGTTTTCAGCTACCTCAATCTCTAATGCCCGCGCCGGATCCTCAGCAACCTTGAGGGACATCACTCGCACCGGCACCCCATTGGCAAAGAGCTGTTTGAATGTTCCAGGTTCGGTTTTAGCTAAGTGCCTGATAGCCGCCAATCGGTGGCCACCTGCCAATAGAACTTCTTCTTGATCAACTACAAGAGGTTCTATTAAACCGAGAACAGAAATACTTTCAGAGAGGGCAACAACGTGTTGTTGGTTAAGGGTACGGGTGTCCTGAGATCGATCCTTAATCTGATCAAGAGGCAGCGATGATGGGAGATCTGAGGGTAATGAAGCTTGGGGAGCTTGTCGTCCAGCGAATACACCCTCGAAGCGTTTAGCCATGCAGCACCTCTTCACCAATCGCTCGATACTCTGCCCATGCTCTGCCTGCCATCGGATCACGCCTACCACGGTTGTCTTTTGCGTCTCGAACCAGACAACCTTGATCTGCTGCTCTGCGATGGACAGCTAAACCTCGAATCAGTCGCTGAAAGACGGGTATCCCCTTCTCTACAAGCATAGACTGAGCTTCCTCTCCTTCCGTTGTCGAGGCTTGAATGAGGGTAAGCAGGACCTTGTACCTTGCTCCTAGGCTAGAAAGAGTGTCAATGGTACCAAGTAGGGCTTCTAGGTCTGGCGCAGAAGGCGTCGCTGGGCAGATACATAGGTCAGACTTGGCTAAATCCTCTAGATCGTCAGGAGCTGGCCTAGCTGGAGTGTCCACAACAACGTGCACGAAAGAGTTGAGGTCCGGGATTTGCGTCTCGTCCACCAAGCTAAAGGGCATCCCCGGCCCACGCTTAGCCCAATTTAAGGCTGTCCGGTTCTGATCGCCGTCGATCAACAGCGTGCCTCCGTGATCTGACAAATACCCTGCTAGATGCATAGAAGAAGTCGATTTCCCTACTCCCCCTTTAAAGCCAACGAAGCTGATCAGCATAAAAATGACTGCCAATGCCACTGATAGCAGAGCTTACATCTCTATAGCACCTCTAGCTCAGGTGTTCTACTACTCTCTCCTAATCACTGTTAGTCAACCGTTCGGCTTCTTGCAAAGTCAGAATACCCATCAGAATGCTCAGGCTCCTTCTTACCGAGCCCGACCGATTGCTCGAACAGCAGTAGGACACTTGGCTTAAGCCGCAGGTTGGCTGGCCTGCTGCTGGTATACCTGGCTCTCCAGCTTTGCTAGTGTCGTGGTCAGCTCTGCTAATTGCAG